>JANMGS010000793.1:0-3606 GCA_031374745.1 Ferruginibacter sp.
TGTAATTTTTCAAACAGAAATTTACCACGATGGAAATGTAAGGGTACAATTAATGAGAGAAGACATTCCCATTGCAAAACGGTTGCGTATGAGTTTTATGCTTAACACAGATAAAGAATATATGGCAGGTTTTAAATACATCGTTGGCAAAAACTTTGGCGTTTCAACCCACTACGACAGCGACATGGGTTTTGGTGCAGGTTTCACAATTAACTATTAATGACATCAAAATTTATTAATACAAGTCGGGCAGTTTGACCCAACAAATATTTTCTGCCCTACTGTTTTTACCAAAAAAGAGTAAACTTTTTTTAGGACGATACACAAAACCCACCGCACAATGCCAACCTTGCAAAAGAGCTGCAATTGCCAACACACGGCAAGCATTCTGCGGTTCGACACATTACCAGAACCTTTCTGTAATTTTACAAATCTCGAAATAGTAGACAGACATTATGAAACTATACATTAAGAACATGGTTTGCAGCAGATGTAAAATGGTAGTAAAAGCCCAATTGGAAAATAAGGGGCTCCGTCCCCTATCTGTCAATTTGGGCGAAGTAGAAATTGAAGGCGAATTATCAAAAGACCAATTAGCAAAGTTGGACACCTCACTAAAATCATTGGGCTTTGAACTCATCGACGACAAAAAAAGCCAAACTATTGAAAAAATAAAGAACACTATTGTAACATTGGTTCACCATACAGACCACGAAATAAAAACAAACCTTTCCGCTTTTATCACTTCACAAATTCACCAAGACTATAATTATTTAAGCAACCTATTTTCAGAAGTAGAAGGAACAACCATTGAAAAATATTTCATCAGCCAACGCATTGAAAGAGTAAAAGAATTAATCGTGTATGACGAACTAAGTTTATCTGAAATTGCCGACCAATTGGGCTACAGCAGTGTTGCATATTTATCAAACCAATTTAAAAAAGTAACAGGATTTACACCCAGTTATTTTAAATCGCTGAAAGAATACAAACGCAAAAACATAGAGGAACTGTAAATGTTACAACTCTCATACAAAATTCCACAATAGTAACCACAAGCAGCTAATTTACCTTTGTGTCAAACAAAAAAACTATGACACATACTTATAAACTTACAGGTATGACCTGCGGCAGTTGCGAAGCAAAAGTAAAAAGAAGCTTACTCATGTTGCCCAATGTTACCGAAGTGGAAGTTTCAAAAGATAACCAATCGGCAACCATTTCAATGGATAAGCATATTCCACTTCCAATATTTCAAAATGCGTTGGATAAAAAATATTCCATTACAGCAATGGAACACAATGAAACCGCAGAACAAGCCAAAAGTTGGTTGGCAACTTACAAACCCATCTTACTAATTTTTGGGTACATATCTGCAATAGCAATCATTGCAGCCACACATCAAAACAAATTTCGTTGGATGCAAGCCATGAATATTTTTATGGCAGGTTTTTTTCTTACATTTTCGTTCTTTAAAATGCTTGACCTAAAAGGCTTTGCTGAAAGTTATAGCATGTACGATATTATAGCAAAAAAAATAAAGGCTTATGGTTTTATTTATGCTTTTATAGAATTGGGATTGGGCATAGCTTATGCCACCAACTTTGAACCTTTGCTTACAAACATGGTTACATTAGTAGTTATGAGCATTAGTATTATTGGCGTTTTGCAAAGTGTACTAAATAAGCAGAAAATTAAATGTGCCTGTTTGGGTGCGGTTTTCAATTTGCCCATGAGTACAGTTACCATTATTGAAGATGCTTTAATGATAGCCATGAGTGCCATTATGCTCTATCAAATTGCTTAATTTTTATGATTTAACAACCAAGTCGTAAACCAATTTCGTACATTTGCAAAGTGAAAAAAATAGTAGCCATATTGCTTTTAGTTATTTACGGAAGTACTTCTGTAGGTGCTACTATACACATACACTATTGCATGAACGATTTTGTAGGTTGGAACTTGTGGCATAGTGACAAAGAAAATGTATGTAGCAAATGCGGCATGAAAGAAAAGAAAGGCGGATGCTGCAAAGACGAACACAAGCAAATAAAACTTTCAACCGACCAAAACCACAACCAATTGAAAGCCTTTGTATTCGAGCAGTTTTTTACACCAATAATACTTACGCATCAATCAGTATATAATTTTACACAACCAACTTCGGTTACCGTAATATTTCCTAAAAACAATGCACCGCCAAACCGATGGCGAAATATTCCACTATATCTTTCCAACTGCCTTTTTTTAATTTGATATTAAATTGATTTTTCAATTTACCCAATACTAATTGTGTTGGTCTATTTGTGCATCCTTGCACTTTTCAATTTATCAATTTATCAAATTAAAAATATAATACAATGAAACTATTTAGTTTAATAGCAGCAGTAGCGTTACTTTCAACCACCGCTTGCCAAGCCCAAATTAAAAATGCAAAAACCACAACAGTAAAAGTATATGGCAATTGCGGTATGTGTGAAACCACCATTGAAAAAGCTGCCAACAAAAGCAAAACTTCTAAAGCCGATTGGAACGAAGAAACTAAAATGGCAACCATTACTTACGACAGCAAGAAAACAAATGTTGATGCAGTTTTAAAAAGCATAGCCCTTGCAGGTTACGATAATGAAAAATTTCTTGCACCAGATGCAGCTTACAACAAATTGCCAGGATGCTGCAAATACGACAGAGAGAAAAAAACTGCCATGCTTACTCAACCTGCAAAAGACACAATGGCTACCATGCAAAACCACAACAATCATCAACATGATGGTATGGCAAATGCAACACAAGAAACCAACCAGTTGACAGCAGTTTTTGACAGTTATTTTTCTTTAAAAGATGCGTTGGTAAAAACTGATGGAACTATTGCATCTGCTAAAGCGAAAGATTTGCAAACCGCTATCAACGCAGTAAAAATGGAAAAATTACCAATGGATGTTCACACCATTTGGATGAAAGTTTTAAACGATTTAAAAGAAGATGCTGAACATATAAACAGCACAAAAGATATAGCCCACCAGAGAGACCATTTTATGAGTCTTTCAACAAATATGTATGCGTTAATAAAAGTTGCAAAACCTACCGAAACTGTTTACTACCAATTTTGCCCAATGGCTAATGATGGCAAAGGAGCAAATTGGTTAAGCAAAGAAAGCGGCATCAAAAACCCTTACTATGGTTCTCAAATGCTTACTTGCGGCAGAACAGTTGAAACTATAAAATAACTCAAAATAGAATTACAATAATGCAATGTGTGAATGATGAAATTAAAATTCATTATTGTGTAACAGTTTCGGGGCATGGTATTTACACCTTTGTAGGTGGTGGAAATTCTTCCATCGCTAAATAATTATTAAAATGAAAAATTATCAAACTTGTATTGATGCCTGTGTTGCATGTCTTATTGCCTGTGAAAAGTGTTTTGCCAGTTGTTTAGAAACTGAAGGACACAAAGATTGTGTGAAACTGTGCAGGGATTGTGCAGATATATGTGGACTTTGTGCCTCATTATGTGCAAGAGGTTCTCAATTTGCTGACGAACTTTGTGCCTTGTGTGTAAAATGCTGCGAAGCCTGTGCAGCGGAATGCAGCAAACATGCTGAA
>JANMGS010000794.1:0-13562 GCA_031374745.1 Ferruginibacter sp.
ATAATACCTACTGCGTTATTAAGAAAAATTCGACGAATCATCCTTTCATATTTTACAATAAGTTTCTGCTGAGTTCAACCTTCACAACCAATTTAATTTTCACTTTCTCAATGGAATCTGCCAGCTGCTATGCAATGGTTACCATCTACGATTTTACTGTAATGCGATGAGTAATAAGAGGTAAGTTGCTTTTAATCTTATCTAATTTTTTGTAGGCGTTTTTGCTTTCATAAATTTTCAATTGTTCATGAAAATAATGTTTCCACATTTCCCAATTAATGTAAACATATTTGATATATTTGTTATATTATTATTCACTTCAAAATATAATCAAATGAAAACAATACAATTTTTTTCAGGAATTACTATACTGTTTTTTTGCATAAATGTAGATGCCCAAAATGTAGGAGTAGGAACATTGACACCAACTGAAAAATTAACAGTGAGACAAAATGGAATCGGTATATCACAAGAGGATATATCTGCAGCAACAAAAGTTGGCTTTTATACAGTCCAAGGGTTTGCTTACGTACAGACGCATACAAATGACAATTTGTTATTTTCTACCAACAATGGAGCTATTCAAATGACGTTGACAACAGCAGGCAATGTTGGCATTGGTACTTCTGCACCTAATGCACGATTGGTTGTTACCAGAGGTACATCAGCTACCGCTTTCGATGGCACAGCAGCATTTGCAGGTACTACACATGTGTCTCATTTTAATTATGGAACGGCAGAGGACACTTATATACGTGGCGGCAAAGACAATGGTAGGGTATTTTTGGCTGATAATCCTGGTGGTGCCGTAGGTATTGGCACACAAAATACTGCTGGGTACAAACTAGCAGTAAGTGGTAATATACGTACCAAAGAAGTAGTGGTAGAAACTGGCTGGGCAGATTTTGTATTTGCAAAAGAGTATAAACTTTTACCGCTAAGTGAAGTAGAAAGTTTTATAAAAACAAATAATCATTTACCCGATATCCCATCTGCTATAGAAATACAAACCAATGGCTTAAAAGTAGGCGAAATGCAAACAAAAGCAATGCAAAAAATAGAAGAGCTTACATTGTACATCATTGAAATGAAAAAAGAAATGGAGGCATTGAAAAACATTATTGACCAAAAAAAATAATCCATCATGAAATCTAAAATATTATTTTTCATAATTATTTTGGTAATTAATTATGATGCTGCAAATGCTCAATTACAACAAAAAAAAGGACAGGGACAGACTGCTATTGGGTATAGCATAAATTTTGCTGAGCGTGCAAAAGCAGAAGATAAATCATACTTAAAAAAGGGCCAGTTTCCACCAAATGAAAAAATGGAGGCAGAAAATGAGGAAGAAAAAATGCAGTTCAAAAATAGGGTCATAGACGCACAGCAAGTAAACAAAGTGGAAGAAAGTCTTCCACCAGCAAATAGAATTGCACAAAGGCCATCAGATATTTTGAGTGCACCTTGTTTAGATTTTCAAGGAGTAATTACCAATACATCTGCTCCGCCAGATCCCAACGGTGCTGCTGGTTTTGAAACTTTAATGGGCACAACAAATTTTACCATTCGCACACAAAATAAAACCGGCGGGTTGATAAATGAACAACAGTTTACAACTTTTTTTGCTGGAGTAGGTGGGCATGGTTTTATTTTTGACCCTAGAATACTTTATGATGCTTATGCGCAACGCTGGGTTTTTGTATGTGGTGGCTCGGGTAACAGTGCCAATTCTGCAGTTTTATTTGGCATATCTCAAAGTTCAGATCCTAATGGAGGTTGGTGGATATATAACATTGATGCAGATGGTACTGATGTAAATTGGATGGACTATCCTGTTGTTGGGATTAATAAAAACTGGATAACCATTTCGGGCAATATGTTTAAACGAGGTGCTGCTGGTGCGTTTTACTCTCGAGTATGGGCTTTAAACAAAAGTCAAGCTTATGTAGGGGCATCTGTTGGTTATACATTTTGGGATTTTTCTAATCTGTTTACGATTGCACCTAGTTCTAATTACGATGCTGCCGAAGATCGCATGTGGCTTGTAACTAACTGGAACAGTAACTCAGGCGGTAATGGCTTCATTAAAATTTTGAACATGACGGGTACTGCCGCAGCGCCAGCACTTACATTGGGAAATACCATTAGTGTTGGCACTGCTTGGACGTCTGGAGGAGTGGGTGCTTCACAAACAGGTACCGGCTTACAAATTAATGCTGGGGATGATAGGGTCCAAAATACAGTTTATAGAAATGGGGTTATTTGGTTCGCTCAATCTTATTCACAACCCGCTGCTGCACCTACTTATACTGGCGTACAAATGATAGCGCTCAATCCTTTTACTGGTACACATATTGAAACAATAAGAGTAGTAGACCCTAGCGCTTCTGTATTATGTTCCTTCCCTTATGTAACTGCAAATAAAGACAACGATGTATGCATGGCGTATAATACTTTTTATACAACTGGTTATGCATCAGCTGCGGTATCTTTTAGAAGAAGTGGTGGGGGTTTGGAATCGTATGTATATAAAGGCGGCGAAGACTGGTATTATTTAGACGTAAATGGTTCTAACAGGTTTGGAGATTATTCGAGTGCCATGGTGGACCCCGAAGATGATAAAACCATGTGGGTGTTTGGTGAGTATGCCAGAAACAATGGCGGAGCTGCTGGAACCAATACATGGGGAACATGGTGGGCAAAAGTATGCCCCAATTTTTGTGTAAATGACCAACCAGTAACTGGAGCAGTGGGTGCAGGATATGCTAGAAAATTTGAAGCAAATAACAGCATAACTGCCACAGTACAAATATTGAGTGGTGCTATTATGAAATTAGATGCGGGCGCAAGAGTTACGCTCAGCCCAGGCTTTAGGGCAAATGATGGAAGTAAAGTTCAAATATATATTGAAGGTTGTGGTGGTGTAAGGTAATAGCAAAATACGAATGCTAAAATAGGAAGGTGCTATCCATACCATTTTAAAAGGGCCTAGCAATGTAGAGATTAGCCTAGTAGCAGAAGATGATTACTATAATTTATACATTATTAAATTATGGGAAAATAAATATGTTATGCGTTTTGCTGCTACTTCCTATGTAGAGATAAGTTCGTATATGGGGAAGTTAAAATGGAGCTAATTGATACTTTGTTCAATTTGGATAGTGCGCTTTATATTTGCTACATCAACCTACCATCTACCATATTACAAACACCCATCGAATACCTCACTGGCATCACCGCCCAGCGAGGAGATATGTTGCGCAAAGATTTGAATATTCATACTTTCAACGATTTACTCAATCACTTTCCATTTAGGCATGTAGATAAAACGAAAGTAGATACGATTGATTCGCTAAACATGCAAGATGAATATGCTTATGTAGCAGGAAAATTATTAAGTTTAGATATGTTGGGGGAAGGAAGGGGCAGAAGGCTTGTGGGCAAACTAAAAGACAACACAGGGGTTATAGAAGTGGTTTGGTTTCAAGGCATCAATTATGTAGAAAAAATTATGCATGTGGGCCAACAATATTTGGTATTTGGTAAGCTTGGTTTTTTTATGGGTTCCCCACAAATTGCTCACCCCGAAATTGAAAATTTTTCGCCACAAAAATTAGCCGGTAAGCCAAGCCTAGAGCCCATTTACCCTTGTACAGAAAAATTAAAGGCACGGGGTATAAATGGCAGTAGCATTGGAAAATTTACAGCAGAACTTTTTCTAAAAATTACGGAAAAAGATATTGTGGAGAACCTTCCTAAACAAATGATTGAACAGTATAAGTTAATGAATCGTTTTGAGGCATATAGGCAAATACATTTTCCTTCTACGGAAAAACATTATCAACACGCCCTCCGAAGATTAAAATTTGATGAATTATTTTTTGCACAATTAAGGATGCAATTGGTAAAGTTGCAACGGCATCGGTTTAGCAAAGGAAATATTTTTGATAAAGTGGGCGATCATTTCAATAATTTTTACAATACTTATTTACCCTTTACACTTACCAATGCACAAAAAAGAGTATTAAAAGAAATACGGAAAGATACAGGGAGTGGCAGGCAAATGAACAGGCTTTTACAAGGCGATGTAGGCAGTGGTAAAACCATGGTAGCATTGCTTTGCATGCTTATTGCCATAGACAATGGTTTTCAAAGCGTGCTGATGGCACCGACCGAAATTTTGGCAAACCAGCATTTGATAAGCATTACAGAAATGCTGAAAGATATGCCGGTAAATGTGCAGTTGCTTACAGGTTCGGTAAAAGCAAAGGCCAGAAAAAAAATATTGGCAGATGCCGAAGACGGAACCTTACATATTTTAATAGGTACCCATGCTGTGATAGAAGATAAAGTAAAATTTAAAAACCTGGGCCTGGCTGTAATAGATGAGCAACATAAATTTGGCGTAGCACAACGAGCACAATTAAGAGACAAAAATACCATACCTCCACATATACTCGTAATGACAGCAACGCCTATCCCACGCACATTGGCACTTACCGCTTATGGCGATTTGGATTACAGCGTAATGGACGAATTGCCACCAGGTAGAAAACCGATAGATACCATTCATAGAAATGAAAGTGCCCGACCACAGGTAATGGATTTTATAAAAACAGAAATTGCCCTGGGCCTACAAGTATATATTGTGTATCCATTAATTGAAGAAAGTAGTACACTCGATTATGAAAATTTGATGAAAGGGTATGAAGAAATAAAATCATTTTTTCCTGAGCCAAAATATTGGATTAGCATGGTACATGGCAAACAATTGCCAGAGGTAAAAGAAGCCAATATGCAACGATTTGTAAAGGGTGAAACAAATATTATGGTGAGCACTACTGTAATTGAAGTAGGCGTAAATGTGCCCAACGCCTCTGTGATGGTTATAGAAAGTGCCGAAAAATTTGGCCTATCGCAACTACACCAGTTGCGAGGGCGTGTAGGAAGAGGAGCAGATAAAAGTTATTGTATTTTACTTACTGGCAGAAAATTATCAAACGATGCCAGAGAGCGTATGAAAATAATGGTAGCCACCAATGATGGTTTTGCTATTGCAGAAAAGGATTTGGAGATACGTGGCCCAGGAGAAATTGAAGGAACAAAACAGAGTGGCGCACTAAATTTTAAACTAGCCAGCATAATAAATGATAAGGCTATGCTTGAAGTGGCAAGAGATACAGTTGAGAAATTATTGGAAGCAGATCCAGATATAGAAACAGCAGAAAGCCTGCCAATTAAAAATTATTTGGTTTCTCAAAAAGGAAAAACGAAGTGGAGTAAGATTGCTTAGGCAGAGGGCGGAGGGCAGTGGGCAGAAAGCAGTTGGCAGTTGGCAGGAAGCAGTTGGCAAGGGGTAGTTGACAGAGGGCAGTTGGCAAGGGGCAGGTGGCAAGATGCAGTTGGCAATTGTAAAACAAAGTCGTTAAGTTAACGGCTTATGTATTGCCCTGTACTTTAGCACGGTGGTAGTTAAGTTATGGGTTTATGCTTTGCCTTGTGCTTTAGCACGGGGGATAAAAAATTAAAACTAAAGTGGCTTTAGCCACATGGCATTAATTTGGAGGCTTTAGCCAATTAAAAAAACAATAGCACTACATTAAAAGCTGCTTTAATTACATTCAATTGTAAAAGCTACATATCGGTAAAATATTAACTTTTAAAAATACAAAACACAATAGCAGCGTTGTTTTCGTTTATTTCCGTAAATTGTACACAAAAATTCATCCTTGCAATTCATTTCTACAATAATGTTTAGGCTATTATTTTTAGGTCTCAGTTTTCTTTTTGGAACTAATGCGCTTGCTCAAATGGAATTTGTACAAAATAAAGGGCAATGGGACAAACGAGTAGATTATAAAGGGGATTTTAATACAGGTGCTTTTTTTTTACAAAACAATGGCTTTACAGTATTGCTAAATAAACCAGCAGACGTAATGCAGCTTTCACAAAAAAAGCATGGCGTGTACACTACAAAACAGCCAAAAGTAAACCCGCCCGATAAATTTGTTTTTCATTCATTTGCATACAATGTTTCTTTGCTTGGAGCATCATTAAAAGCCGAAGTCATACCAGATAAAGGATTGCCAACATACAATAATTATTTTATTGGGAACGATAAAAGTAAATGGGCAAGTAATTGTAAAATTTATAATGCGGTAACCTATAAAAATATTTATCCCAATATTGATATTAGATATTACAGTACGCAAAATAATTTGAAATACGATTTTATTGTACACCCAGGTGGCAATCCTTCTGCTATTGCCATGCGTTACGATGGTGGGGTTAAACTAGCTATAAAAAATAAAAAATTAATTATTGGTACATCGGTAGGAGACGTTACAGAACTTGAGCCTTATACCTATCAAACCAATACAGTTGTAAAGAAAGATGTTGTTACAAAATATATTTTAAAAGACAACGTCGTTAGTTTTGATGTAAGTGATTATGATCCAAAAGCCGAATTGGTTATTGACCCCCAATTAATATTTTCTTCATTTACACGGAGCACTACAGACAATTGGGGTTATGCTGCTACGCCGGGGGCCGATGGTAGTTTTTTTGCAGGAGGAATAGCTTTTAGTACGGGGTTCCCGGTTACACTCGGGGCTTTTCAAACTTTGTATGCAGGCGGAGAATATGATATTAGTATCTTTAAATTTTCACCCGATGGAACCCAAAGAATTTATGCGACTTATATTGGCGGTAATGATAAAGAACAGCCGCATAGTATGATTGCAGATGCAGCAGGAAATTTAATAATTGCTGGTAGAACAAATTCCTCTAATTATCCCTTGCTTACAAGTATTCCTGCAACAGGGGCTGGGTATGATATTTTTATTACCAAATTAAATGCTGCAGGTACTGCGCTAATAGGTTCCGTAAAAATTGGCGGGGCGGGAGATGATGGTGTAAATATTGCAGACAAAGAAGTAGTAAATGGCGATACAAGTATAAGGAGAAACTATGGCGATGATGCTAGGAGTGAAGTGATATTAGATGCTAGCAATAATGTAATCCTTGCCTCATGTTCCCGATCAACAGATTTTCCATTAACGGCGGCGCTACAACCTACTTTTGGTGGGGGCTTACAAGATGGCGTTATTTTAAAATTAAATCCCACGCTTTCTTCGGTATTGTTTTCTACTTATTATGGTGGAAACGGAGATGATGCTTGTTTTGTAGCAGCCATAAATCCACTTACAAATAATTTATACATTGGGGGTGCTACAAAGAGCAATAATTTACTTGGCAATACTGCGGCTACCATAAATCCAAATTTTGTAGGAGACATTGATGGATTTGTTACCGAACTGCAACCCAACGGAAGTTCAATCATAAAAACAACCTACATTGGCACTGTTGGAATAGATGCGGTGTACGGCTTGAAATTTGATAAGTATGGCTTCCCTTATATTATGGGAACAACTACCGGAAACTGGGTTGCTGTAAACGCATTTTACAATGTTCCCAACTCCAAACAATTTATTGCAAAGTTGCAACCCAATTTATCATCATATGTTTACTCTACCAATTTTGGAACAAACGATGCTTTTCCCAATATTTCGCCCATTGCTTTTTTAGTAGATCGTTGCGAAAATGTATATGTTTCCGGCTGGGGAGGGCAGGTAAACACAATAACAGGTTACCCAAATAGTGGTACAAATAATTTACCAGAAGTAAGTCCATTGCCAGGGCTACCCATAGCAGATGGATCTGACTTTTATTTCTTTGTTTTAAAAAAAGATGCACAATCACAATTGTTTGGATCTCACTTTGGGCAAAATGGTGCAGCAGGGGACCATGTGGATGGGGGCACAAGTCGCTTCGATGCAAATGGAGTTATTTATCAAGCAATCTGCGCTAACTGTTTAGCCTTTGGGCCAGCAGCTTTCCCCACTTTTCCTACCGGCCCTACTTTCCCATGGTCAAATATAAATCCAAGTTCTAATTGCAACTTAGCGGCAGTAAAGATAGACATGAATTTTGCCGGTGTAGCCACAGAAATTCAATCGTCTATTGCAGGTGTATTAAACGATACATTAGCCTGTGTGCCTATACTTGTAAATTTTAAAGATACCTTACAAAAAGGAGTTACTTATTATTGGAATTTTAATTCTGTAGTTTTTCCTAATGCAGTAGATGCCATTACCAATCATCCAGATACTGCCCATATTTTTACTGCCATTGGTATCTACAGAGTACGATTAATTTCTGAGGATTTATCTACTTGCAATCTTAGAGATACATCTTACATTACCATTACCATTTCTGATAGGGTGGTAACACCAAAAATTATAGCCACAGGTATTTCGCCTTGTAGTAATAAAAAATTTGAATTTAAAAATGCATCTTTCAACTCGGATGGTACTTCATTTACCTCACAGTCATTTGTATGGGATTATGGGGATGGATCTCCAAAAGATACAACAAATTTAAACCCTATACGTACGCATACCTATGCAAGTATAGGTACATACTTTGTTACACTCACTGTAATAGACAGTCGATTTTGTAATGCGCCTATTTCAGATACTTTTAAACTTATTATAGGGCCAGATGTAAAGGCAAAAACAAAACAAGAATCTATTGGATGCTCCCAGAACGGTGTAAACTTCAAAAACTTATCTAGTGCTGCATTGGCCTGGAAATGGGAGTTCTACGACGCAACCACCAACAGCTTGGTTGGTTCTTCTACAGACTTTGAACCTACATTTATTTTTCCGACAGAAGGTAATTTTAAATATAGGTTAATTGCTTTTGACTCTACTACCTGTAATAAAACAGATACAACACAGTTTTATTTTATTACTATAATAAAAAAACCGGTGGCTTTATTTGATTATACTCCTAGGCCTCCCATACCAAATAGACCTACTCAATTTATTAATCTATCTACTTTTTCAGAAAGGTATTTGTGGACTTTTGGTGATGGCGAAAGTTCTACCGCATTTGAACCACTGCATGAGTATGAGAAACCAGGCAATTACACAGTAACACTTTTTGTTTTCAATAAATCTACTTGTACCGATTCTTTTCCTTTGGTAGTAAATGTAATCATTAATCCTTTATTGGATGTGCCCAATGCATTTACACCCGGTAAATTTGGAGAAAATGCCATTGTTTATGTTCGTGGCTTTGGCATCAATAAAATGGATTGGAGAATCTACAATAGGTGGGGAGAGTTGGTTTTTCAATCATCTAATAGACGAAATGGATGGGATGGCTATTATAAAGGAAAATTACAACCAATGGATGTGTATACCTATACCTTGGATGTTGAATTTTTGGATGGTAAAAAATTGAGAAGAACGGGTGATATTAGTTTGTTGAGATAAGTTGTTTTTTCTTGCCAACAATAATGGCAGAATAATTGCTGCAAAAGAACAAAATATTTGTTAAATGATTGATTAAATTACCCGTTAAAACTCGTTTTCTGTAATAGTTATGTCATTTATCTAAAATCGTAAAACTTATTGGAAATGCTATTCGTTTATTTAACTAAATTGTACAAAATATAAAATTCGATTGAGCTACACATTTAAAATATCATTGAAATATTTAATCTTCTTATGCGTTGTGTTTATTCTTCAAAAAAATGCAAATGCACAAATGGAATTTATAGAAAACAAAGGTCAATGGGATAAGCGGGTTATTTACAAAGGCGATTTTTCTACGGGTGCTTTGTTTTTAGAAAAAAAGGGATTTACTGTTTTGTTGAGCAATGCAGATGACCTAAAAAAGCGAAATGAATTTACGCATGGAGCAGAAAAAAAGAATTCAAAAGAAAATCCCAACGATACTTTTACAGTCCATTCTTTTGCGTACAATGTAAGCTTTTTGGGAAGTTCAGCCAATCCGCAACAAATTGCTGAAAAACCCTTAGCAACTTACAATAATTATTTTATTGGTAATGATGAAAAAAAATGGGCATCTAATTGTAGAATATTCACCGCTATCACCTATAAAAATGTTTATCCAAATATAGATGTGCGTTATTATAGCACCGCAGATAGATTGAAATACGATTTCATTGTTCATCCAGGAGGTAATCCAGCGGCTATCGCTATGCGTTTTGATGGAGGAGTTAATTTATCCATAAAAAACAAAGAGTTGGTAATTAGTACGCCAGTGGCAACGGTGAAAGAGTTGGCTCCATATTCTTACCAAACTGGGGCTAAAGGCTCTACAGATATAAAAACAAAGTTTGTTATAAATGACAATGTGGTAACCTTTGATGTAGATAGATATGATGTAAAAGAAACATTGATAATAGATCCTCAGGTAGTTTTTACAACGTTAAGCGGTAGTACTTCAGACAATTGGGGATACACGGCCACGCCAGGTCCAGATGGAAGCTTTTATTCTGGCGGAATTGTTTTTGGAAATGGATACCCCGTTTCACCTGGGGCATATCAAACTACCTACGGCGGCGGAGTAAATGAGGGGCAGTTTCCAGGAGTTGATATGGGTATTTTTAAGTTTTCACCTAATGGGAGCTTAAGATTATACGCAACCTATATAGGCGGCAATGGCAATGAGCAACCGCATAGTATGATTACAGATGCTGCAGGTAATTTGGTTATTGCAGGCAGAACAAATTCTCCCAATTATCCCCTTCTTACTGGAATACCAGCAACGGGTTCTAATTTTGATATTGTAATCACAAAATTAAACGCTGCCGGTAACGCATTAATCGGCTCTGTAAAAATAGGAGGTTCAGCAGATGATGGGGTAAATATTAGACCTAAATATACAGGTACAACTGGCGCAGACAGGCTAAGGAGAAACTATGGAGATGATGCAAGAAGTGAAGTTATTTTGGATGCAAGTAACAATGTTTATGTGGTATCATGTACACAATCTGCTAATTTCCCCGTTCAGTTTCCAGTACAAGCCACTTCGGGGGGTAATCAAGATGGAGTAATATTAAAACTTACACCTAATTTATCTGCTTTATTTTATTCTAGCTATTTTGGTGGTAATGGAGATGATGCTTGTTTTGTAGCAGCAATAAGTCCGGCTACAGGAAGTTTATATGTTGGTGGAGCTACTTCTAGCAACAATCTTAGAGGTACTACTGCTGGTACAATTGGCCCCAATTTTGTTGGGAATATAGATGGCTTTGTAACACAACTTCCAGCCTCTGGTGCTACTATTACAAGAACAACTTATTTGGGAACGGGTGCTATAGATCTGGTATATGGATTAAAATTTGACCGTCTTGGTTTTCCTTATGTAATGGGAACTACTACAGGTGCGTGGCCTGTATTAAATGCAAATTACAGTGTGCCCAATTCAAAACAATTTATAGCAAAGTTGCAGCCCGATTTATCCGCTTATATCTATTCTACTATTTTTGGCACATCCTCTACCGATCCCAATATTTCTCCCATTGCTTTTTTAGTAGATCGTTGTGAAAATGTTTATGTATCCGGTTGGGGAGGAGGTATAAACAACTCACAAAATTACAACACAGGAAATACAAATGGTTTGCCCCAAGTAAATCCTTTAAATGTTCGCCCACCGGATGGAGCAGATTTTTATTTTTTTGTGCTTAGAAAAGATGCCCAGTCACAATTGTTTGGATCCACTTACGGTCAGTTTGGTGGTTTAGGTGATCATGTTGATGGAGGAACAAGTCGTTTTGATGATAACGGTGTAATTTATCAAGCTATATGTGCTAATTGTGGCGGACGAGTAAGTTCACCCCCTGTTTTTTTTCCTACAACACTTGGAGCTTGGTCCCAGCAAAATGGAGGTTCTGGCTGTAACCAAGCTTCTGTAAAAATAGATATGAATTTTGCTGGAATAGGTTCCGAAATACAATCAGAAATAGATGGTGAAGTAAATGATACGTTGGGGTGTTTTCCACTTACAGTAACTTTTAAAGATGTTCGTCAAAAGGGTGTAACATATTATTGGAATTATGATGCTATTGGTAATCCTACGGGGGTTGATGATGTTACAACCGTACCACAATCGCCACCACATACATTTCTTACGGTTGGTACTTTTAGAGTAAGGCTTATTTCCGAGGATCTTACTACTTGTAATCTTAGAGATACATCCTATATAACAATAACTGTGGGAGACAAGAGAGTAGCACCAGATTTTACTTATCAAAAAATAGGCCTATGCACAAGCAATAACTACGAATTTACAAATACAACTCCTTCAGTACCTACCGTTCCATTTGCAGCACAAACTTTTGTTTGGGATTTTGGGGATGGGTCGCCATTAGACACGGCAGATTTTGCACCTCCTATATCACATACATATGCTGGTCCAGGAACTTACAGGGTAATATTAAAAATATTTGATTCAAGGTATTGTAATTCGCCTGCTAGCGATACGCAGATCGTAAGGGTAAATTCGAGTGTAAGCGCTAGGCCTTCTTCTTCAAAATTAGGTTGTGCTCCTTATGTTCCTATTTTTAAAAATGAAAGTTTGGGAGGCTTAAGTTGGTTATGGCAATTGGTAGATGATGCTACCGGCAATCTAATTGGAACTTCAACAGACGAACTACCTATATTTCCGCCACTGGCTGTAGGGAATTATAGTTATAGATTAATAGCGTATGACTCTACTACCTGTAATAAGATAGATACTTCTGCTTATTTTAAAATTAAAGTTGTACAAAAACCACAAGCGGCTGGCAATTGGGCACCCAATCCACCACAATCAAATGTGCCTGTACGATTTTCTAATTTCTCTAATTTTGCCGATAGCTATCTGTGGAATTTTGGCGATGGGGAAATTTCTACCTTATTTCAACCAACCCATGAATACAATGCAACTGGAACATACAATGCACAATTAATTGCTTACAGTACTGCGGGTTGTTCAGATACATTTCCTTTAATTGTAAATGTAATTGTGAATCCATTGCTAGATGTACCCAACGCATTTACACCTGGCAGATTCGGAATTAATGCTGTAGTTAATGTAAGGGGATTTGGTATTGGTAAAATGGACTGGAGGATTTATAACAGATGGGGGCAAATGGTTTTTCAATCTGCTAGCAAGAAAGTAGGATGGGATGGGTATTATAAGGGTAAATTACAACCGACAGATACTTACACCTACACGCTATTTGCAGAACTTACGGACGGACAAAAAATAACAAAAACAGGGGATATAACTTTACTAAGATAGTATTTAGTTAAAATGCTAGATTAGCAAATGTAGTTTGCCTTAAATGAATTAATTTTAAATATGGAAGATAAACGAAAGCTTTTCAAAATTGAATAAAATAAAAAAAATATTTTTTCTTCTGATTTTCCTATTACAAGGCATATATACAAATGCCCAAGATTTACATTTTTCGCAGTTTTACAATTCTCCTCTTACTACAAATCCTGCCAATGCAGGATTTATACCAGATGCAGATTATCGCATTGGCGTAAATTACAGAAGCCAGTGGAATAACTTATTAAGTACACCTTATACCACTGTAAGTGCTTTTGCAGATGCGCAATTGTTTAGAGATAAATTGGAAAATGGGTGGATAGGAATTGGTGGTGTTTTACTGAGCGATAAAGCCGGTAGTGGTG
>JANMGS010000839.1:0-2859 GCA_031374745.1 Ferruginibacter sp.
TAAAGAAATTAATGAATATGCCAAATGTTATTATTACCCCGCACCAAGGTTTTGCAACAAAGGAAGCAATAACCAATATTTCGGAAGCCACATTTTATAATATAAATTGTTGGATACACAACCAGGTTTCTAAAAACGAATTGACGGAACCAAAAAGGATTGTAGAGGAAGTGGGTAATGAGAATAATTAAATTTATATTTAGGTATGTCAAAAATTATTACCATCACCTTTAGTCCCTGCATAGATAAAAGTACTTCGGTACCCGTTTTAATACCCGAAAAAAAAATGGTCTGTAGTAGCCCCAAGCTAGAACCAGGTGGAGGTGGAATTAATGTAGCTAGGGCAATTAAGAAATTGGGAGGCGAAGCGATTGCTTTATTTCCTTCGGGCGGCTATACAGGAAAACATTTTAATCATCTACTTGCACAAGAAGGCATAATTTCTGTAATTATAGAAACAGCCAATGAAACTAGGGAAAATATTATTGTAGTGGATGAGTCCAGCAATAACCAATATCGTTTTGGTATGCCTGGTACAACTTTAACTGCGCCTGAATGGAAAAAATGTTTAGTGGCCTTAGAAGAAATAAGTGACGTGGGTTTTATCATTGCAAGTGGTAGCTTACCGCCAGGTGTGCCGCATGATATTTATGCACAATTGGCCAAAATTGCAAAAAATAAAGCCGCTAAATTTATAGTAGATACTTCTGGCCAAGCCTTAAAAGAAGCGTTGGAAGAAGGCGTTTATTTACTCAAACCAAACTTGGGCGAATTGAGTTTTTTAGCAAATAAGGAATCGTTGCAGGATGATGAAGTGAAGCAAATAGCTTTGGAATTTATTACAAAAGGAAATTGCGAAGTAATGGTTGTATCCATGGGGCCAGCAGGTGCTATGCTGGTTACAAAAGAATTTACCGAAATTATAAAGCCACCGGCAGTTGAAAGAAAAAGTACGGTAGGGGCAGGGGATAGTATGGTGGCAGGAATCGTATACTATCTTTCTTTGGGTAAAGCGATAAAAGAAGCGGCCATGTATGGTGTGGCTTGTGGTACCGCTGCTACAATGAATAGTGGAACAGAATTATGTAAGAAAGATGATGTAGAATATCTTTTTACAAAACTTAAACTTGATTCCATTGAAATTTAATAGTAACTATTAAAAAAAGGGTACATGACAACAAGCAATATTTATGCTTTGATAGGAGAAGAAAATGGAGATTTACTATCACATACATGTAATACAATTTCAAAAGATTTATTGCATCTGCCTTCTCCTACTTTTATTGATGATGTGTTTAGTGTAAGTAATCGCAATGCACAAACACTTTGTAGCTTAGCAAAATTATACAACACGGGTAGGCTTGCTGGTTCTGGGTACTTATCCATACTTCCTGTGGACCAAGGCGTAGAGCACAGTGCAGGTGCATCTTTTGCAGCAAACCCGATTTATTTTGACCCTGAAAATATTATTAAACTTGCTATAGAAGGTGGTTGCAATGCTGTGGCAAGCACCATTGGCGGCTTGGCAATCCTATCAAGAAAGTATGCGCATAAAATTCCTTTTATTGTAAAACTTAATCACAATGAGTTATTGACCTACCCAAATAAATTTGACCAAATACAATTCGGCTCAGTAAATGATGCATGGAACCTTGGTGCTACAGCAGTAGGAGCAACGATTTATTTTGGCTCCGAAGAATCTAGTAGGCAAATAGTAGAAGTCGCAAAAATGTTTGAAGAAGCACATGCACTAGGTATGGCTACAATATTGTGGTGTTATTTACGAAACAATGCTTTCAAAACAAAGGATACAGATTATCATTTATCGGCAGACCTTACGGGGCAAGCCAATTTCTTAGGTGTAACCATACAAGCAGATATAGTAAAACAAAAGTTGCCAGTTAATAATGGCGGTTATACATTTTTAAATTCAGACAAAATAAAGTACGGTAAAGCAGATGAGAGAATGTATAGCCAATTATCGTCCAACCACCCAATAGATTTATGCAGGTACCAAGTGGCTAACTGTTTTATGGGTAGAGCCGGTTTGATAAATTCAGGCGGTGAATCGAAGGGTGCATCAGATTTGAAAGAAGCAGTAATAACAGCCATCATAAACAAGCGTGCTGGCGGTATGGGACTTATTTCGGGAAGAAAAGCTTTTCAAAAGCCAATGGTAGAAGGGATATCGTTGCTTAATGCTGTGCAGGATGTGTATTTGCAAGAGCATATTACGATTGCATAAATAAAAATAACTTCCATGATAAAAATATTTATTGCTTTTGCTTTTTTATTCTTTTTTTATTCTTGTAAAAAAAAGCAAGAGAAAATACAACCCACCATTAAAAGTATTACTCAATCAGTTTACGCATCTGGCATTATTAAAACAAAAAACCAATACCAAGTTTTTTCTACGGTAAATGGCCTTATAAAAGAAATTTTGGTAGTAGAAGGAGATTTGGTAAAAAAGGGCGATCCGCTAATGCGTGTGCTCAACGAAACCGCCAAGTTGAATTCAGAAAATGCACAAATTGCAGCAGACTATGCATCCGTAAATGCAAATGCCGATAAATTGAATGAGTTAAAAATAAGTATCGAGCAGGCAAAGAATAAGATGGACAACGATTTTTCTTTGCAACAGAGGCAAAGAAATCTTTGGGAGCAAAATATAGGCACAAAAAATGAATTGGAACAAAGAGAATTGAGTTACAAGAATGCATCAAATACATACCAGGCAGCTATTTTAAGGTACAATGAATTAAAAAAGCAGTTGAATTTTTCTGCTGCACAATCTCAAAAAAATTTACAAATAAGTACCAATATTGCAAAAGATTTTACCATAAAAAGTGATGCCGATGG
>JANMGS010000842.1:0-2581 GCA_031374745.1 Ferruginibacter sp.
CAACGGGAAAATATAAGTAGAATCTGATGATACCGCCACTACTGCTATAGAATCCACATCCGTTTTTTTGTAGGCACGCAATACACTATCCACCAATTTTTCCGATGGATTCCTTAGAATATCATCGCCTATCAATACCAACGTATCTAACCCCTCTGCTTTTGTAGTAAAAAAACCTGCATACCTGTTTCCAATACCATTTTCATCACTTACAAATGTAAAATGGGTATTGTTGTAGGGCGTAGGAAAACGGGCATTGCCATACTTCAAATTGGTAAGTTGTGATATTTGATTGAGCTCCGGCTTATCTCCAAAATTGGTAATTAAAAAAACATTAAATCGATTGTTGCTTGGCAAAACGGTGTCTCCCGATTTCGCATCGGGACTGGGCCTATTGCTACTATAAATTATACCCGTTTTTCCCGGAAAAGCAACAAAAGTAGCATCCAAGTTATCATAAACATCATTCGTTATTTGTACCAGTTTTTCTTTCTCAATGTTAAAAGTATAAATATCTGCATGGCCATTTTTTACAGCCGATATCAACAAGGTTCTACTATCCAACATATATTTTACATCTTGTACTTGGTCAAATTTATCCGTAAGGTCAAATTTGTATTGCTTAAAACTACTCAGCACATCATACACAAATAATTTAAGTTTACCCTCGGTAGTATAAATCACCGAAATCCTCGTTCCCTTAGGATCCCAAGCCACCAATGGATAGCTCGGATTTATTTCTGCTTCATAAGATCTTGTACCATATTTTAACAAGGTTTTGTTTTCAAAATTGCTATTCAATATCAATCGTACAATACCTTTTTTAAATTGTGTAACCACATAATCATTGTTCTTTTTATTTGGGTTCACATTAAAACGATAATAATTCAATCGCTTGCTTATATCGTACCCCTCTATATAACTACCCTTAGGATACGCTTTTCTGCGAGCAATGTCTTTGTAATATTTATCATCTTGGTACTCCATAAACTCTGCCTGCAATTCTTTAAAAGAAAGTTTGGTTATCTGCCTACAAGCTTTATTCAAATTTTTATAAATTCTAGCCAAGTATAAAAAGTAGGTTACATTTTCTTTCTTGTATTTTTCTTCTACATAATACCAAAATGCATGGCCTGCAAGCAACGGCTTTTCGTACGAAAATTTAGAGAACTTGCGGTAATTGCCACTCAGTATTTCGCTCTTCAATTCATCATCTAACTCGGTACTCCAGTTCTCACCCAAGTAAGCCACATAGCCATCTGTAAGCCATACCGGCAAATCCAACAAAGCTTGGTTGCTGGCCACTTCGCCTAAGTCATCGCCAAACAATACATTTTTGGTTATCACATCTGCAATGCCTTGTCTTATTTGTCTTTTGAGGTTGTAGTGGTTTGCATCGTAGTACATAACCATTTTATTGTTCACCAATCTGGTTACACCGCCTGTGTTTAGCAAATCGGTTTCTAGTCCAATATTGGTTTGTTGCATATCTGCAAACTCATTGTATAAAATAATATTTGCCCTGCGTTGCAAGCTATACTCTGCAGCAGCTTCTATACTTGGCAATTCTTTTTCTGCTACTTGCGCTACAAATTTTGCGAGCTCCTGCCCTCCCTTATAGAAATACACATTAAAATTGGAGGTTTGATAAAATTCCCACTTCAACTTTTTGTACTGTACCCTGTTCTTACCAAAGGTTACTGCATTTACCTGTGCATAGCTTATAAACGCTATAAAAATAAAAACCGAGGAAATAAAAAATATTCTACTAAACTTTGCCATACTTAAATATTGATATTGAGTCTAAAATTAGTTTATTAACGCTTACAATTAACATCATTTTAAAAATCTTCTTATGCTAAGCATAAAATCATTCGAATTTAGCCCAATTCAAGAAAACACTTACATACTTTACAACGAGTTTAACGACTGCGTTATTATAGACCCGGGTTGTTATTATGATACCGAAAAAGATGAATTGGTTGCATTTATTACCGAAAATAAGCTAAAGCCACTCATGCTCATAAACACCCATTGCCATTTAGACCATGTCTTTGGCAATAAAATGGTTGCCGAAAAATTTGGACTTACCCTACAAATACACGAAAAAGAGAAAGCAGTATTGGCTTTTGCGCCTACCAGCGGGCTCATGTACGAAATGCCATTTGATAATTACGAAGGCGATTTTATACTTCTAAACGAAGGCGATACCATAAAAATGGGTGAAGATGAATTAGCCATTTTGCTTACTCCTGGCCACAGCCCTGGCAGCCTCAGTTTTTATAGCGCAGCCGATAAATTTGTAATAGCGGGCGATGTATTGTTTAAAAACAGTGTGGGCCGCAGCGATTTGCCCGGTGGCAACCATGAGCAACTTATCAAAAGCATAAAAGATAAATTAATGCCATTACCAAACGAAACGATTGTGTACAGCGGCCATGGACCAGCCACCACCATTGGCGAAGAAAAAAAGTATAACCCATATTTGCAATAGTTTTGGGGCTATGGGCGGTATACAAAAAATAAACAGTTGTTCCGGCTATCCCCATGCAAAGGCAGGTCCGTTACAACCTGCCTGCCG
>JANMGS010000864.1:0-1925 GCA_031374745.1 Ferruginibacter sp.
TTCAAAGCCTGTGTATACAATTGCTTTTGGGCTTTTACCAAATCATTCATGGAAGCACTTGCAAAAAGTCCTGTCTGGGTCATTGTTTCCATCTTATCCATTTTAAGCTGAAGACTCATGAGTTTGCAAGCAGGTAACATAATTTTTACTGTTGCTGCTTTTGTATCGATGGTCATTTTTTGGTTGCTCATGTCTACGCCAAACTTAGCTTCATAGGGTAAATTTACTTGTAACGTATTTTCAGCAAAATAATTTTTAAATTTTGCCCATGCTCCCTCTTCATCCCCCTTGTTGCTTATTTTCATATTCATCGTTCCATTTACATTCAATGCTGCGAGTTCGGCAATTTGTTTTATCACCTCCACATTTTGTATCATAGTTGTGGTGGCATCATTGCGCCCATTCTTTTTACCCAAAAAATAAAATGCCGCTGCTATCAGTAGCACTAAGAAAATTATTAACCCAGTCTGTTTCACTTGTTATTTTTTTCGTTAAATAAATTTTAGCAATAAATTGCAAATTAAAATTAGCATTACTGACTACTGCTCCCGCAGAATTGTGGGGCCCACTGCCCCCTACCCACTTACTTCTTCACCCCCTTCACCAAGTTGTAACTCTCATCAATCATTTCTTTCAATAAACCATTTTTCAAACTATCTGCAATGACGGTATTCCAATGTTTTTTATTCATGTGATAGCCAGGTAACACAGCACCAGGATATTCTTCTCTCAATTCTATTGCTTTTTCGGGGTTGCATTTTACATTAAATTGTAAAGTTTCATTGTCAAGCCCCATCAATAAAAAAACTTTTCCATTTACTTTAAAAACCAATGTATCGCCTCCAAAAGGAAATCCTTCTGTTACGTTTACCTTTTGTAAAACATATTCTCTAATTTCTTCGGCGTTCATGAATGAATAAAAGTACAAAGCCTCCCGTTGTTAATAGGAGGCTTTGCGTTTTTTTAAATAAATTTTATCTTATTATCATCACTGTACCTTTCATTTCTACTTTTTTATTATCCTTATCTGTACCACTAACTATCCATACATAAGCACCATTAGGTTGAGGTTTTCCTTTAAATGTTCCATCCCATCCTTTAAGCCATTGGTTTGTTTCAAACATTAATTCACCAAAACGGTTAAACACCCTAAAGTAAGTAGTATTGGACATTCCAACTGGTATTGCTCTAAAGATATCATTGAGTCCGTCTCCATTTGGTGTAAACGAATTAGGAACATAATAAGTAGGTCCGTTGTACACTTTTACAAAAATAGAATCATAACCAGCACAACCCACCGCATCGGTTACTTTTAAGTAGAAATTCGCATCTTCAGTTAAAGTAGCAAAAACTTTTTGGCTAAAAGGGTTACTGATAATGGCCGAAGGAGTAGGCGAAGTCCACGTATAATTTGCTCCTCCTCTTCCGAATAGCTGATGAGGAACTCCTTTTACAGCAATTGTATCATTGCCTGCAAATGCTTTTACAATTGGTTGTACAATTACTTTTACAGAATCTGTTACAACAAAATCGCATCCATAACCAGCTTTTGTAGTACTATCTGTTAACTTATACCAGGTATTTCTAGTAGGATTAGCAATTGTTTGAATAGAGCCTGGCGTAGCAAGGCTATCAATGGGAGACCAAGTAAAGCTCATTAAATTACTAGTAAAATGTGATACTACCCCTTGTAATAAAGTAACATCATTTAAACAGATAGCCCTATTTAAGCCTGCATCTAAAATTGGTTTCCAACGCACAGTTACATTCACCGTATCTTCTGTAGCACAACCTCCAATTGTAGCGCTAAGGATATAGGTGGCATTGTCCACAGGTTTTACTGTTGCATCTTTTATTCTTAGTGAATCGATTGTATTTAAAGGTACCCCAATTGCTCTCCATTGATAAACAATACTTGGAGGAGT
>JANMGS010000045.1:0-3026 GCA_031374745.1 Ferruginibacter sp.
TTTTTGCAGATAACCTATACTCATACGGTAATGTTGCAGGAAAAGAAATGAATGAGCAAATGCCAAATTTAGCTAAAACAAAAAAGGGTAAAAAACGAGCAGCTGTTATAAATACCCTGCTCTACGATGGCGACGAGTATAACAACAGGGTGGCTTTTGTAAAAGCTGCAGATTTTATTGGTCCACGCATTTACAAAGGTATTTTCGGTACTGATTTTTTAGACCGTGTACACGATGGAAAAAGAGTAATGTTGTTTGGAAATATAGCGTTACCGCACACATTCACCTACATCAAAGACTTTGCAGCAGCTATGATAAATGTTGGTACAGCAAATGACACGTTTGGACAAATATGGCATGTACCCAATGCCCCTGCATTAAGCCTCGATAAATGGGTACACTTGTTTGAAGTGGTCACCAATAAAAAAATAAAAAAATCGGTTACACCAAAATTTGTCATTAGAGTTGCAGGTTTATTTAATTCTTTCATCAAAGAACTGTATGAAATGGCTTACCAGTTTGAATATCCATACCTGGTAAACCATGATAAATATGTAAACCGCTTTGGCAACCATACCACCTACCCTTCAGACATTGTAAAAGAAACGGTTGAATGGTACTTGTCAATCAAAAAAAAATAATTAATAAAATTAGCAGTTGATGCATTTATGGACAAATGTCCCTAAACGGGAATTTGTCTTGATAGACCTTTGCACTGTCAAACAAAAAATCAAAACAAGATGAAAAATAACAACAAAACAATTGGAATCTTACTCTTTACAGGTGCAATTGCATTGCTCGTACCATACACTTTGTTAACTATTATTTTTGAGTACCCAGATATTTTAAGACAGGACACAGGAACAATTCTTACCAAGTTTTACCAAGGTGGAAATTCACTGGTATGGACATGGTTTGCTTTCGCCATAACGGGTATTCCTTTAATACCTGCCTATATCATGATTGGGCAAAAGTTTGAAAACAAAGCGCCACTGGTGCGCATGGCAACTACCATTGGAGTGATTGGTTTAATTGTTCAGATGATTGGCTTATTAAGATGGACATTTGTAGTACCAGTTCTTGCGGATACGTTTGTACACGCAACAGACGAAGCAACAAAAGTCGCTGCCATCATTTCCTTTAAAACCATTCACCAGTTTGCCGGTGTGATACTGGGCGAACATTTAGGACAGCTTTTTACCATCGCATGGACGGTGATGATAACCATTTCATTTGCCAAATTAAAACTGATGCCAAAATGGGTAAACTGGCTGGGTATCATCAGTGCAGCAATTTACCTACTGGCACAAGCTGAATTATTTGCAACCGTAATAAAAGGTTTTCCTGTATGGGATATGGCTGGCTTTATTGGAAGTACACTATGGCTTGTTTGGCTAATCATCGTAGGTGTTATGTTTATCAAAAAAAGAAATCAAAATGTATAATCAAAAAAAATTAGTTATGTCAACCAAAATCATTTTTACAATTACACTGTTGGTTTATGCAATGATTGCAAGCCAAGCATTCATGTACATGCTTTCTTTAAAGCAAGTGCAACTTAACTTAGGCGCAAATTCTTATATCGAAATAAGAAAGCTGATAGACATCAGCATGAGAGCCAGTTTTAAATATGTTATTTACGTAGCATTACTTGCAAATGTGTTGCTTATAATTGTTACTGCAAAAACTCCAAACAGTCTAGTATTTATTTCAGCAACAGTTGCGTTGGTAGCATTGGTTGCAGAAATCGTTCTTACTTTAAAAGGTAATTTACCCATCAATGATGTTATAAATACATGGTCGGCAGATAGTATTCCTGCAAACTGGACCGCTTTCAGGGACAAATGGTTTACTATTTTTCAATATAGGCAAATTGCCAGCATTACCGGCTTTATAAGCTTACTTATTGGCGCTGTGTTTGGGACCAAATAATTTTTTACGGTAGGTCAAATTACCAACATGAAACTTATTATCAAAACATTATTTTTTACTTTTTTACCCATTCAACTTATGGCACAAAACAATATTTTATTTATGTCTGCTATAGAAATAGCAGCTAAAATCAGGAACAAGGAAGTTACTTCTTATGAAGTAGTATTGGCTTATTTACAACAAATAGATGCCCAAAACGGCATCTTTAATGCAGTAGTGTTAGTTGACAGGGGAAATGCTTTACGTCAGGCTACATTAGCGGATGAAGCGATTAAGAAGGGTGATCATTTAGGGAAACTACATGGTGTCCCAATCACGATTAAGGATAATTATTTGACACAAGGATTGACAACCACGTCGGGATACGAACCATTGCGAAACCATATCCCAACAAAAGATGCCGAACTTGTAAAACTGCTGAAATTGGAAGGCGCCATTATTATTGGTAAAACCAATTTATCGGTTTTGGCCATGGACATGCAGACTGATAATGCTGTTTTCGGAAAGACCAATAGTGCCTGGGATATTAACAGGACCAGCGGAGGTAGTAGTGGTGGTTGTGCGGTTGCGCTTGCAACTGGAATGACAGCACTGACATTTGGAAATGACCTTGCAGGCTCAATCCGTCTGCCAGCCGCTTATTGTGGCGTATATGGATTCAAACCTACTTTTGGAGTGGTATCACTACAGGGAATTCAAACTGACCCAAAAGAGAAAACAAACGGATTAAAATCACTGGCAGTTGCAGGTCCTTTAGCCAGAAATATTGATGATCTAGAACTGGCGATGCAAATTATAGCACAAGCCACAACAAGCGATCAAAGACTTGTACCGCTGAACCAGTATACAAAAACAGTTGAAATAAAAAACCTTAAAATAGCTTGGGCAGATGAATTCGGTGACGTACCAGTTGATGAAGAAATTAAAAATGCCATTAAAAATTACATCACTCAATTGGAAAAAGCAGGTGCAACGGTTGTTAAAGTGACTCCTGACTTAAACTTTTATCAAGCATGGAAAACATGGGGAAGTTTGGTGGGTATGCAAGGTGGTTACAAGACTTCCAATTTTTTGAAATGGCAATCCCATCCATT
>JANMGS010000081.1:0-3193 GCA_031374745.1 Ferruginibacter sp.
CGAAGTAAACGGTGGCATCGTTCATAGTGGCATTGGCTTTAGCAGTGTCTTGTTGTGCATGTGCAATAAAGCTAGAGAGTGTTATTGCCATCATTAATACATATTTCATCATAGTTGTTTTTTTTAACTAGATGCAGTAAATTTTAAAAATTCATAATGGCAAATAAAATAATTGCTGCAGAAACCACATAAGCATATAAAAATGCATTTCGCAAAATTTCCACTAATACTATTTATCAAGCTTAATAAATCAAAACAGTGTTTCGGTGGATTCTGTGGCTTCTATGTTTCTGTGGCTTCTGTGTTTCTGTGTCTTCTGTGGCAAAAGAAAAGTATATCTCCGAACTTTAAAAATTTTACTAAATGCATTAAACAACTTTGATCAAAACTGTGTTTCTGTGTCTTCTGTGGCAAAAGAAAAAAGAAACCTATTTTTGCAACAATGCAAACAACCCAACGATATTTTTTAAAAACTGAAGACAAACTCAAAAGCCGAAAAGCAATTGATTTATTATTTGCAGTAGGAAAAAGTTTTTCTAATTTTCCGTTTAGAATTTGCTGGCAGGTGGTGGATGGTGAAGCTGGCTTGAAAGCGGGGTTTACTGCAAGTAGCAAGAATTTTAAAAAGGCAACAGATCGCAATCGGATAAAAAGATTGATAAGGGAGGCTTATCGCTTACAAAAAAATAATTTACAAGACATTTTAATACAAAAAAATAAATCGGTACATGTGTTTTTTATTTACACCGGCAAAGAGGTACCTACATATGAATTTATTTTTGAAAAAACAGGCAATGTTTTAAGGAGATTGATAAAATTGATAGATGAAAACATTGAATAAAATATTAAGTGCTCCTTTTATACTGCTCATAAAAATATACCAATGGGTTATTTCTCCATGGCTAGGAAAATCTAAATGCAGGTATACGCCTACATGTTCACAATATGGCTTAGAAGCATTTAAAAAACACGGCCCAATAAAAGGCTTTTGGCTTACCACTAAGCGAATTATGAGTTGTAACCCTTGGGGCGGTCACGGATATGATCCTGTACCTTAAAAATTATGGATTGTTTACGATGGCAAAACAATATCCTTTCTTATATTTACTATATGAAGACTAGAATTTATATGCTCATTTGTGTGTTGTTTTTAAATAACACAACCTTTTCGCAAACCCAAAATAATGCTGCAAAGCAATGGGCTGATAGCGTTTATGCAACACTTTCAAAGGACCAGCGTATAGCTCAATTAATGGTGGTTAGGCTTTCTACAATAGACTCTAGAACGAAAGTGGTAACTTTTTTTGATGATAAGGTAACTTCTCTTGTAAAAAAATATAATATAGGAGGCATATGTGTTTTTCAGGGCAGCCCAGTAAAACAAGCTTTGATGATAAATAAATTACAAAGCAAAGCCAAAACGCCTATACTAATGTGTATTGATGCCGAGTGGGGTGTAGGAATGAGAATAACAGACAGCGTATTGCCACTGCCTAGGCAAATGATGCTTGGAGCTGTAAAAGATGAAACTATTATTTATAAATATGGTAAACTAGTAGCAGAACAATGCAAAAGAATTGGCTTACAAGTAAATTATGCTCCCGTAGTTGATATAAATAACAACCCAAACAACCCGGTAATAAACGACCGGAGTTTTGGAGAAGATAAATATAAAGTAGCTGCTTATGGTATTCAATATATGAAGGGCATGCAAGACAATGGGGTAATGGCATGTGCCAAACATTTTCCGGGTCATGGTGATGTAAACACAGATTCTCATTATGACTTGCCGGTAATTAATAAAACCATGGCAGAATTAGATTCTTTAGAATTGTATCCTTTTAGAAAAATATTTGATGCAGGTGTAGGAAGTGTGATGCTCGCTCATTTGTATATTCCCGCTATTGATACAACTGCCAATAGAGCAACTTCGCTCTCGCCAGCCAACATCAATGATTTAATGCGTAACCAATTAAATTATAATGGACTCACTTTTACTGATGCGTTGGAGATGCAAGGAGTAAAAAAATTCTTTCCAGATGGAGCAGCTTCTGTACAATCGCTTATTGCCGGAAATGATATGCTTTGTTTGCCCGAAGATGTACCCAGTGCTATCAAAAAAATAAAAGCCGCTATAAAAAAGAAGCTATTGAGCTGGAACGATATAGAACTTCATTGCAAAAAAGTTTTATCAGCCAAATTCACTTACGGTTTAAATAACTTAAAGCCTATAGATACTGATAATCTTACGACCGATTTAAACAAAGGTATATCAGAAATGAGAAGACTGGTAGCAGAAAATGCCATTACACTTGTTGCAAAAAACGATTCAACATTTTTTCCATTGAGGGATACGAAGCCTGGCGATATTGCATTTGTTGGATTTGGCATTACATCAGAAAATGAACTTGCAAAGAGATTAAAGTCAGATTTTAATGCCACTATTTTTTATGCGAATGACAGTGAATTGTTAAAAAAATTAGTCAATTTTAAAAAAGTAATTATAGGCATTCACAATGTAGGAAGATATGCTGCCAGTAATTTTGGATTTACAAAAGCCAACATTGATTTACTGAATACGATACAACAAAACAAAAACAGTGTTTCCTTTTTATTTGGAAATGCTTATGCCTTAAAAAATATGTGCAATGCGCCAAACATGGTATTGTGCTATGAAGATGATGAAATAGTACAAGGGGTTGCAGCAGATCTTTTGCAAGGAAAAGTATTTTATAAAGGAGTATTACCTGTTACCGTTTGCGAAAATTTAAAATATGGATTTGGTATTTCTACAGCAGCCACAACACCCATTTTTGAAAACTGGGGTGATACTTACAATCCAACCGATTTTTCAAAAATAGACTCTGTGATATATGATGGCATTACACATAAAGCAATGCCCGGCTGTGTAATTTTGGTATTAAAAGATGGGAAGATTGCATACGAAAAAGCATATGGTAATTTTATGTATGATGATAATTCGCCAGTAACTTTAGCTTCGGTATATGATATGGCATCGGTTACCAAAATATGCGCCACCACACTAGGAGTTATGAAACTTTTTGAAGAAGGGAAACTAGATTTAAAAAAAAAGTTAAGTGACTATTTACCTGAAACAATTGGAACGAATAAGCAACATATTACGATAGAAAATTTGTTACTTCATCAAGCTGGGTTGGTATCGTTTATACCT
>JANMGS010000083.1:0-4423 GCA_031374745.1 Ferruginibacter sp.
CAGTTTTTCTATGCTAAAGCTACGCCCATAGTGCTTGCCTATCATGTATAGGCACGAGGGTCCACAATCCATTTGGTTGCTTTGGAGGAAGTGTGGGAAAGTTAGGCTCAATGGTTGATTTGTTTAATGGTTGTATTGTTAAATTGGTGTAGGGTGTTTTAGTTTGGTATATTTTTTATTAAATTTGTGAAAACGAATTTTTATGATAACGCAAATAATTGAACCTACTAGTAATGTTTTCCATTTGAAATTGCAAATACCTGATGATTTGATTGGAAAAAAAGTGTCGGTTAGCTACGAGCAAGAGGAATATGCGGAATCGAATACTGAAATATTGAAAGCAGATGCTAAAGCAGAATTGGATAAGTTTTACGACTCTATTCAACTTGATTTTTCTAATTTCAAATTTAACAGAGAGGAGGCGAATGAGAGATAATTTTTTTGTGGACAGTAATATATGTTTATATCTCTTAAGCAATGATTTTATAAAAAAAGAAATTGCTAAAGAGGTATTGTTGCAAAAATGTACTATAAGCACACAAGTAATCTCTGAGAATATAAATGTGATACATAAAAAACTAAAACATTTATCAAAACTCGAAATTGAAGCCCATATTGATTTGCTAATTAAAAACTCAACTCTAGTTTTAATACATATCTCTACGATTAAAAACGCCCTGCTCATAAAAGAAAAATACCAACTCCAATGGTATGATAGCTTAATAATAGCCTCAGCACTTGAAGCCAATTGTACCATTTTATACACAGAAGATATGCACCACGGCTTAATTGTAGAAGGTACGCTAAGTATCATAGATCCTTTTATATAACTTTTAGTTTTATTTTAGTTTTATTGAATTTCTTTTACATTGGCACAGTTACCCTGCCGCACTTTGCTCTGCTGCATATCTGCGCCACTGGGGCTACTACATTGGTACAGATACCCTTCCGCGCTTTTGCTATGCTACATATCTGCCCCAGATAGAGCTACCAACGAATGCAAGGAACAAACTTTTATCTATTCAATTAAATGAATGTTATCACTAACCATTTTATTTTTTTTGATGTAGATTATTTTATTCTTGTTTATATAAAAGCTATCTGTAATTTTTTCGCCAGATTTTACAGAATCAGGAATTAATGCAAAGACTTTTTCCCAGCCAGCAACATTCTTTTTTAAGTCTCTTTTCCTGAGTTTTCGATAAGGTTTAAAGACGAATTGATTTGAGTCTATTTTAAACTCCCATTCATTTTCTACAGGATATTTTTCTTGTAATATTGCTAGATTATGATTAATGTATTTTTTTTTCCACTTTACTGTTCTACAAGAAAAAAGAGCGATGCTTAAAATGATAAAAACTTTCATACTTAAATAAATTATAAGAACTGACTAATTATATTTAGTCAGTTCTTGATTAAAAATTAGCTGCCGCCACCGCCGCTACTAGATACAGCTTACAGAGGAGTAACCGTGCGATATACAAAATTGAGTCGCACTAGCTGCACACGCAATACCTGAAGACCAACCACTGTAGGAACATACAACAGTCTCCATGGTGCCACCACAACTACAAACCATCAGGTTGTTTCCACCACCACCGGCCGGTTCAAGCATTTCTTCTCCACCCTTTACATTTTTCATTTCATTTCTACTTAACTTTTTCATTTTATTAAAATTAAATTGTTTTGTGCAATAGCTTTTGGTAAAGGTACTATTACTGAATATCACCTTATTCTTTGGCCAAGAAATTATTTAAAAGGCTCCACAAATACATCTTCCAATTGTGGTAGCATTTTTTCAATATCTTTTGTAATATACCTACTTGGCAATTGTCGCCCATTGATAAAAAAAGTTGGAGTATGTGTTATCCCAGTTTCTTTATTCCATTGTTCATGTCTAACTAAAATATTTGCTACTTCAATTTTCTTGTTTACTTTCCATTTAGCATTCCATTTTTCATATTCCATCCACTCAAACCAATCGCTTAGCATATTTTGTAGTTTATTATTACTTTTTAAAATTTGCGCTTGTTGTAATATAGCCTTTACTGCTACTGTCATTTTATTTTCTTCATTTTTCGAGTCGCATAAAAATCTCACTTGTACACTCACCTTATCAGGGTATTTCTCCACCAACTCATCCAACTCTTTATGCGCCTTTGCACAAGGTCCACAATACGGATTGCAAGCCACCGTTATGCATATAGGTGCATCTGCATTGCCTATCAGCAAATCATTCTCCCAAATGGTATTATCGCAGGTAGGTTCTTTTTCCCATTGTGCCATAAATAAGGAGGCATCTGTTTTCCATTTTTTAAAGGATGTTAGTTCTTGTTTGTTTTTGCTGTTTGTTTTTATGAGTTGCTTTATAGGAAGGTATATGATGGTGAGAAGTATTGTAGTAAGTATAAAAAGTAAAAAGGGTATATATAGTATGATATAATGCAAGCTCTGCAATTGTATGGAAGCAATAATAAATTGTCCAAGTAAAACAGCTACTATGCAAAGGCATAAAGCACACCATTCTTTTAATTTTACTGCTTGCGTATATATGCTCCATCCGGCTACGGCTATGCCTGCAAATGATATCGTTATAATTCCAGTAAGTATTGGATGGTAAAAACAACCAGCCAAGTATAAAATAAACTGAGCAGCAAAATAGATTACAGATGCATCGGCGGGAGTTATGCCTGCAAAGCCTTTGGCAAATTTACTGCCTAGTACTTTTTCGCAGCCGCCATTGCCCACTGTGCCACATACTTGCTTTACGAGTTTGCTTTGGTAGCCAAGTTCTGTGCCTAATGCGGCTAAGCTTATAGCCAAGCCTGCAAGCGAGAGTAAGCCAAAAATACTCCCAGAGATTACATTTTTTAAAAAGATGTCATCTCTAAGTAGAATGAACACCGAGCCAGTAAACAACGCCAACCCCGCTACAACAAATGCTGCTGCTATGTATTTATTTTTTTGCGCCGCCTTTTGTGCGGCATCGTTTTCTTCATTGTTCCACGTAGCTGCTTTTTCGCCGTACAATACAATGCCACTCCAGTTATCGGCAATGGCTTTTTCTTTGACCCATATGCTTGCATCGTTCACCATATACAAGTACTCATTGCCGGGCTGTTTTATATGGGCAAGCAATGGGTAGTTAAACTCGTGTATATATGAGGCGTCGGCCTGCACTGCATCGTAGGCCATGCCACCACTTTCTAAAAAGTCGGTTACGGCTGTCATAGCGGGGTAATCGGGATGCGTAGTAATGGCTTCTTTGGCATAAGCGGCATTTACTTTAATATTACTTGCACGCAACCAATCTAGCATTATCGAAGAAAGTTCTTTCGAAACAGTTTTATCAATCACATAAATATTTTAAAAAGTTTGGCTTGGCGGGGTACAACAAATCTATAGGGTTAATATTTACCAAACAAATTTTTATTTAAATAATTTTTTCTGTTTGAAATTTTGAATAGCGGAAGTCTCTGAGCGTTTATGTGGTATTAGAAACTCGATGCGGATTTATGAGAAGCGTAAAGTACTAAATGCTTTATTGAAAAAATTTGTAGTGAAAAAGTTAAAAGAACCAAGGCTGGTAGGTTATTTGGGCATTCGATTAGCAACAGCAATATTTATCAAGCATTAAATTTGGCAAGCTGTAATGGATAAAAAGAATGACCCTTTTTGATATTTATTAGATGATATTTCGTAGATTAACTAGTTGAGAAAATATATGGGAAAAAACGTAACATAACAATTTATTAACAAGTTGTAAAAGTAAAATTCGAAGAATACTGCTCCACAATTTTTTGCCGGTAAGAAAATTTAGAAAACCTATTTTTTTGAATAGTTATTAGAACAGGCCTAAATAGCGTAATTATTATTGCCGCCTTGGCTCCCGAAAGTTCTGCCTCTGTAACAAGAAGAAAAATTGAGATACAAAAAAGGCGCCTGAATCATTCAAGCGGTTTACTTTAATAAAATTATAACTTACCTCAAATCCACCACATCAAAGCCTGGGTATTTCTTTGCATCAAAAATAAATAATGGATCTGCCAATACCGCATTTGGTTTTACGCTGGTAATGCTCAATGTATATTTATTGCCTGTTTTTTCTAAAAATTTTGCCGAAGTAATGGCATTGTTTGTTATGTACAAAAGCATTTTATAAATGGGCTTTGTTTTATCAATAGGCGTAAGTTCTATTTCACTTACATTTTTGGTAGTGCCATTTAATTTGTATAAAAAATCTTTGTCATAAAAATTGGTAAACAACTTTTGTGGGGTAATGGTATTTGAACTTGGGTCTATTTTGCTAATCGTAACTTCTTTAGAGGCTTTATCCAATGTCCACGAATTGCTGCCATCCGAAAATACTTCTTGCCCAGTTGCTGTTATCCTATATTTTGCGCCTTTTAAGCAAAAACTACCT
>JANMGS010000087.1:0-1686 GCA_031374745.1 Ferruginibacter sp.
AGGTTCATTTGTTGCGTATTTACCACAATATAGGCATTTAGATTGGTTATTATGGTGTTTTCGCAACTTTTATGGTAAAATTGTATGTTGGTATTTCTCAATATATAGTGGTGTAATGGGGTATAATGTTGGAAAATACTAACATGGAGAATAAATGTTTGACACAAAGGAGATGAGGAGAATATTAAACACGAAGGGCACGAGGGAAGAATTTTAAACACAAAGTACACGAAGGTTGCTCATAAGGGACACAAGGAAAAAAATATGCCACAGATTAAACAGATTTTCACAGATTTTTTTATGGGTCTTTTGAAGCTTAGTGCCTTAGCGGTTCAAAAGATTTGCTCACAGATTTGACAGATTTTCACAGATTTTTTTTGAGCGTCCCCGCCTTGGTTCGTGGCACACTAAACAAAACCGTGTTGCACTGTGTCTTGTCCTAAAATTTTCAACCGAACCCAACTAATTCTGTAATTCCGTATTCGGCATTCGTAATTCAAATGTGGTCCCGCCAAGAATCGAACTTGGATCTAAAGTTTAGGAAACTTCTATTCTATCCATTGAACTACGGGACCAATATGTTCAAATAAGAACGCAAAAGTAAGGAATTCCAAATTTCTCAAATCTTAATTCTTAAATCGGAAAACGTCATTATCTTCGCATCCCAAATTTTACACAAATGAAATGAGCCCTAAGAAAATTTTCAAACCAATTGAGAATGATCATTTGGCCAATTCTGTGTAGCAAAATCAACATAAATAGTAACACATGAAATGGTTAAATACCGTCATTAAATACCGCCTTTGGCTAGGCCTTACCTTCCTTGCATTGGCAATTTTTGTAAATTATCAAACAAGTTTTTGGCCATCATTTATTTTGTATTTGATAGGCGTAGTGCTAGTTGCAGGCCATTTTTTGTTTGGCCCCATGCGCCTTATACAATCTTACATGGAAGCAGGCGATATGGAAGGCGCTAGCAAAGTAGTTAATGGAATTATGTTTCCTGCCTTACTTATTAAACCAATGCGTTCTGTATATTATACCCTCAAAGGTAACCTAGCTATGGCTTCTGCTGATTATGATACTGCCGAAGTACACATGAAAAAAGGCCTAGCACTTGGTGGCGGTACGCTTACTAAACAAGCCGAAGGTCCCAATAAATTACAACTTGGTATGCTAGCCGTACAAAAAGGAAACGTAAAAGAAGCGGAAGCTTACATTAGACAAGCAATACGTGCGGGCCTTCCCGATGCTGATAATAATGCTGCCGCATATTTACAACTGTGCTCTATTTTAATGAACAAAAGAGAGTTTCGTGGGGCAAAAGAGTATTTCAGAAAAGCAAAAACATTTAAATCTACAAATCCTCAAATTGTAGAGCAAGTAAAACAAATAGAAAAATATATCGGTAGAATGCCCGGGTAGTTTTTAGTTTATTGGTTAGTTTGTTTGGGGCTGTCATCATTTAATCTTTTGGCATCATTGGTTCGGGCTGTACGCTTGTAGTCCTCGCTCGTGCCTCACTGTGGGCTACCGCTTCCATCCCGCAGCCCAATGTCATTTAGTTAAGGAAAATAGTAAAGAAGCCATTGAAAGTTAGAATTTTGTAATTCACTACAAAAACATAATTCAACTAACAATGGCATCAGCAAAAATAAGCGTACTTGAAGAATTTATTGACAGTAT
>JANMGS010000117.1:0-6345 GCA_031374745.1 Ferruginibacter sp.
AATATCAATGCATTTACAGAAATAGGTCTTGCTTATGGCAGAGAAATATTAAACGAAGGGCAAAACTATATAAAGGCGGGCATCGTTTTAAAAAGATACAATGGATTGGCATTTAGCAGTGCTAGGCTGAACAACTTTAGCGTAAAATTGATAGACACATCCATATCAAGGGTACAATTTAATGGAACGATTGAAGCATCTAAAAGTTTTAATAACAATGACGGTTTTGACAATTTATCTTCCCAAAACTTGCTATTTGGAGGACCAGGAAGTGGATTTGGGATTGATATTGGTGCTGTATATGAACACCGGGAGCCGAATGATGATGAGGAAGTAATTTCTACCGCACGATATGAAAATAAATATAAATACAAAATTGGTTTTGCTTTGCAGGATATTGGAAGCATGACCTATAAAGCATCTCCAGATAACGAAAATTATATTATTAAAACAAATGGCCCCATTACAGTAAACCAAGTAGATACTGCTAATGTAGGGTTTGATGATATTACTAGCTATTTTAAATCAATAGGAGCTACCTCTACAAAAGATAACAATGCTGCCAAAATAAAAGCCCCCACTGTAATTACTATTTATGGAGATTATAAATTTTCGAAACACATTTATGTAAATGCATTATTTACGAGCGGCTTAGTAGGCAACAATACGGCTGGTACTCGCACGGCATTTCAAGCAGTAGTAACACCAAGGTTTGAAAGTGTATTTTTAGATGCAGGATTACCCATCTCATACAGTGCCCTTTCACAAAATGTAAAAATAGGTATTGGATTGCGTTTGGGTATATTTTACATAGGCAGCGATGATATTATTACAAATGCAACGGGTATAGGCAAATTTACAAGTGCCAATATGTATGCAGGCCTGCATGCTGCCATACCGTATAGAAAAACAAAATCGAGAAAACAAAAAGAGGAAGAAATACCAGCTCCAATTAAAGAAGTAAAAACACCAAAAATAGAAGAGCCAAAAATAGAAGTTCCAAAGGATACAGATGGCGACGGTATAATAGATAATGAAGATAAATGCCCAACCGTAGCAGGTATAAAGGCATTTAATGGTTGCCCAGATACAGATGCAGATGGCGTACAGGATAGTGAGGATAAATGTCCTAGCGTATTTGGCTTAGCGGCATTTAATGGCTGCCCAGATACTGATGCGGATGGCATACAAGATAGCGAAGACGAATGCCCCACAGAGAAAGGATCTATTGGCATGAAAGGGTGCCCCGATACAGATGGTGACGGGGTAGCAGATAAAAACGACAAATGTATTGATAGGCCAGGTCCAGTTGACAATGAGGGCTGCCCAAGGGTAAGTGAGGTAGTGGTAAAAAAATTAAACTTTGCTGCGCAGGGAATTCAATTTGAAGTAGGCAAAGACATCATAAGACCTATTTCATTCAAAAAATTGGACGAGGTGGTAAACATATTAAATGAGTATAGTGATTACCAATTGATAATTGAAGGCCATACAGACAACACTGGCAATGTAGATAAAAATCAAATTTTATCTGAAAAAAGAGCCGCTGCAGTAAAAAATTATTTTGAAAATAAAGGTATTGATGCTGCAAGATTGCTTGCATCTGGCTACGGCGATACAAAACCATTGGTAGAGAATAATTCGGTAGCCAATAAAGCAAAAAATAGAAGGGTAGAATTGAATATGAAATTGAAAGATTAATTCCCACATTTAGCTCATTAAAAAAGCCGCACTCAACATGCGGTTTTTTTTATTTAATGCCAACCTCATTGCTGAAAGAACACAGCAATGAAATTGGATCTACAATTAATGCTTTTTTGCTTTACTATATTTTCTATAACTTCCGTTTATGAAAAATAAGAACATTGTATATTTTATTTTACAAATAGCTTTTTTATTACTCACCTCAATATCATATGCGCAGCAAAGTACTATCATAGATTCTGCAAAAAAAACAATTGTTTCAGCTACGTTAAATGAAACAACCTATATAGCTACTTGTTTTTTTATAGCCGATAATTATATGGACATAGAGCAATATGACTCTGCACAAGTTTGGCTAAATAAAATTCATGAAAAGCTACCTGCCAAAACCAACTCTTTAAGTAACTATTTTTTAACCACACGACAAGCGGAGGTTTACTACTATAATAATTTACAGCAATTGGGCCTGCAAGAAAGTTTAAGGGGATTAGAAATGGCAAAGGCTTTAAATGATAGCTTGTTATTAGCAGATAGCTATAATTTCTTGGGATTATTTTATATGAATATTGATAGTGCTTCAAAATCATTGGCGTTTTATAAAGAAGGAATAAAATATACAAAACAACCCCCCTACCCTACAAATTATTTAAGCCTTACAAAGCCTCATCATTTATACGGCAACCTCTCCGAAGCTTTTTACAAATTAAAAATGTATGACAGTGCCCTACAATTCAATAAAATTTCATTACAAAAAGCAACTGCTATACAATGGCAGCGTGGCATAGCGGTTGCAAATACCAGTATGGGTGATATTTTTTTAGCCATGCACCAAACAGATAGTGCTTTGAATTATTTTAAGAATGGCATTGCTGTTTCCAAATTATATTTAGAAATAGATGTAGAACTGTTGTGCCACAGTGGGCTTGCTGCCTGTTACGAAAATAAAAATAATTATAGGGTAGCAAAAGAACAACTGAATGAGGGCTTTGCATTGCTAAAAGAGAAACCAATGATCAATCGCTTTTTTGCTTTACAATTTTTAGCTACCGCAATAAAAATATATAAAAAACTGCAAGACAATAATGCACTGATACATGCTTTGGAAATAAAATCTGACATAGAAACGAGTAATATTAAAGGGAACAATGCACAAATACAGACTATATTAAACTCAGGTGTAGCAAACGAAAAAAAATTATTAAACTTAGAAGTAATAGATGCGCAGCAAAAACAAAAATTAGCCAATAGCCGATTTATCATCTTACTTATCGCCTTTGGCTTTTTAGGTATTGCCTTTTTAGTTTATCGCTATACTCAAAATCAAAAATTAGCTATTTCGAAAATAAGACATTCCATAAGCCAAGATTTACACGATGATATAGGAGCCTCTTTGAGCAGCTTACAAATCTATGGTGCTGTAGCCGAAAAAACATTTAAAACAAATCCCGAAAAAGCAATAGAAATGTTGCAGAAAATATCTACACAAAGTAAAACAGTAATGGAGAATATGAACGACATTGTTTGGAGTATGAATACAAACAATGCCAATACAATTTCATTAGAAGCCAAAGTGAAAAACTATAGCGTAGAATTACTGAGCGACAATGACATCAACTTTCAATGTGTTATTGATGCAACCATAGAACCATTGTTAAAAAGTATAACTGCCAAAAGAAATATACTGCTCATCATAAGAGAAGCTATGAACAATATTGCAAAATACAGCAAAGCAACCAATGCAAAACTTGAAATAAATATATCAGATAAAACCTTAGAAATAATAATATCTGACAATGGCGTTGGTTTTGATTGGGAGAAAAGGAAGAATGGAAATGGGATGGAAAACATGAAACAAAGAGCTTTAGAATTAGATGGAACTTTTGAAATTAAAACCAAACAAAATAATGGAACATCCATTTATGTGACCATCCCATTAAAGTCGGTATAACTATAATTAGGTATTATCAATGCATGTATAAACTATAACTTTACATTGTGCCAATAAAAGTATTTATATATGACGATAACAATGCGAGGCGTGATAGCCTAAAAGCATTGATGGAGCTTAGTCCTGAATTATTATTTGCAGGAGAAGCAGCTAATTGTAAGGATGTGTTAGAAGATATGGACACCTACTTCCCCGATGTAGTTTTAATGGACATCAATATGCCCAGTGTAGATGGTATAGAGGGCTTAAAGAGTATCAAGAAAAAGTTTCCGCATATAAAAGTATTAATGCAAACCGTATTTGATGATACAGATAAAGTATTTGAATGTATTCGCAATGGCGCAAGCGGCTACATTTTAAAAAAAGATTCTCCTCAAAGAATTTTACAAGCCATACAAGAAGTGTTTGATGGCGGAGCAGTAATGAATCCCAGCATTGCTTTAAAAGTGTTGGATTATTTTCAACCACAAAAAAAAGAAAATCCACTTACCTCAAGAGAAACAGAAGTGCTTGTACAATTAGCAGAGGGATTAAGCTATAAGATGGTTGCAGATAAATTATTTTTAAGTTTTAATACCGTGAACACCCATATAAAGCATATCTACGAAAAACTACACGTTTCTTCCATCGGCGAAGCCATTGCGTTTTATTATAAAAATTTACACAAGTAGTGTTTTTCATTTTCACTACAATTAGGTATTGAGAATAATCTTTGATGTCTGATTTTTACATTCTAAAAATTAAACATTATGAAACAATTATTATCTCTCTTGCTATTGGCATTTTCTGTAAACTCGTTTGCAACAGTACTCACCGTTAGTAATTCGCCCGCTACGTTGGCACAATTTAATAACATTCAAACTGCAGTAAATACCGCAACAAATGGCGATACCATTTACATACACGGTAGCCCCAATGTCTATGCAGCTTCTACCCAAACCAATAAGCAACTTACTATTATTGGCCCAGGATGGACGCCTGATAAAAATCTACCTTTTACTGCAGTAATACAAGGGTGTACCATAACTGGTGCTACTTGTGCCAATTCAGAATATCAAGGTTTAACATTTACAGGTGCCTTGCAGATAAGTTCTGCAAAACCAGATAATTTACGTTTTATTCGCAATAATTTTGCAGGCATAGATGTTAATATGAACCAAGGCAGTACCACTTATACGGGTTACCTTTTTGAAGGAAACCTTTTTGATAATGCCACTGCAAACGCATCCGCTGGTTCCACCTACCAAAATATTCTTTTTCAGAATAATTATTTTTTTGAAAATGGAGCTGTTAGGGATGCCAACTTTAATGGATTTTTTAATTCAATAAATGTTTTGTTTAACCATAATCTTTGGTTTGGAGCCGGATCTGGAATAAGAAATATAGCCGCTAGTAGTAACAATCGTTTTTTAACTTTTGCAAACAATATTTTTGTAAGGCGTAATGCTGCCAGTAGTATTTCATCGAGCACTTACAATAATAACATTACATTTTATCCAGCAGGTTCCGCCAACCCTGGTGCGCCATGGACATTGAATGGCAATGTAGATGGTGGAGGAAATATAGATAATCAGGATCCGCAAATGGCTGCACAAGCTGCAGTAAATGCTGGCACTAACAATTCAATTGCAGATTACACAATTTCTGCTGGACCAGCAAATAATACCGGCAGCGATGGAAAAGATATAGGTTTACTTTTTGATGTTACTGGTAGCCTTAATTGGAACAACAGCCGCAACAGTCGCCTGCCTCGTATTTTTAGTATGAATGTAGTTACGCCAACTGTAGCAGCTGGAGCAAATGTTACCATCAATGTAGATGCAAGAATAAGTAACTAGTGTTTTCTCATTTTTCAAAACTAAAACGAGTTAACATGAAAAAATTATTTTTAATAATAATCGTAGTGCTTGGTTATCTATCTTCCCAAGCACAAACAATAACAGCGGCTGAGTTTTTTGTAGATGCTGACCCAGGTGTAGGCAATGGTACGGCTATTACACCATCTCCTAGTGGTACTAATCCAACATTTGTTGCTACCATTCCTACTACATTATTGGCAAGTGGTTTTCATTTTGTAGGCATACGAATGAAAGACAATACTGGCAAATGGGGATTATTTGAAAATAGAGGATTTTACATAAGCAGTTCTACATCTAATTTAAGCAATATTGCAGCAGCAGAATTTTTTATTGATACAGATCCTGGTGTGGGTAATGCTACAGCTATTACTCCTTCGCCTACTGGTGCTAACCCAACATTTGTTGCTACGATTCCTACAACATTGTTATCTGCAGGTTTTCATTTTGTAGCCATACGTACAAAAGATGCAACTGGCAACTGGGGTTTGTTTGAAAACCGAGGTTTTTACATAAGCAGTTCTACATCCAATGTAAGCAATATTGCAGCGGCTGAATTTTTTATTGATACAGATCCTGGCGTGGGTAATGCTACAGCTATCACCCCTTCGCCTACTGGTGCTAACCCAACATTTGTTGCTACGATTCCTACAACATTATTATCTACAGGTTTTCACTTTATAGCTATCCGCACAAAAGATGCTACAGGCAAATGGGGCTTGTTTGAAAACCGAGGGTTTTACATTAGTAGCTCTACAACCAATGTAAGCAATATTGCAGCGGCTGAATTTTTTATTGATACAGATCCTGGTGTGGGTAATGCTACAGCTATCACCC
>JANMGS010000150.1:0-3361 GCA_031374745.1 Ferruginibacter sp.
TTTTTGCAAAATCTTTTCCATCCAACCTGTGCCTTCTCTGCAAGGGCTGCATTGGCCGCAACTTTCGTGGCGGTAAAAACGAGCAAGTGTGTAAGTATTACGAACAATACATTGGTCTTCATCCAACACAATAAAACCACCGCTACCCATCATGCTACCTGTTGCAAAACCGCCATCGCTCAAGCTCTCATAATTCATCAATCGCTTTTCACCTTTGGCGGTGGTGAGCAATAAATTGGCTGGTAATATTGGAACGGATGAACCGCCCGGAATACAAGCTTTCAATCTTTTTCCATTGGCAATGCCGCCGCAATATTCATCGCTGTAAATAAATTCTTCTACAGAAATGGTCATATCTATTTCGTAAATACCTGGCTTGTTTATATTACCGCAAGCTGAAATTAATTTTGTACCTGTACTTCTTCCAATACCAATCTTTGCATATTCTTCGCCACCCTCGTTTATGATGGGTACAACTGCTGCAATGGTTTCTACATTGTTCACCACGGTTGGTCTATCCCATACTCCCTTTACCGCCGGAAAAGGCGGCTTGATCCTTGGGTTGCCACGTTTACCTTCCAAACTTTCTAGCAAGGCCGTTTCTTCGCCACATATATAAGCGCCTGCGCCACGTTGTACATAAATTTCACAATCAAAACCACTGCCTTGAATATTTTTTCCCAGCCACCCATTTTGTTTTGCTTCATCAATGGCATGTTCCAAAATATTGGTAATCCAGGCGTACTCACCACGTATGTATATGTAGCTAACATTGCTCCCAAGTGCATACGACGATACAATCATGCCTTCTATTAAAATATGTGGAATAAATTCCATCAAGTACCTGTCTTTAAAAGTACCAGGCTCACTCTCATCTGCATTTACCACCAAATGCCTAGGCACGCCTTCGGGCTTGGCTATAAAACTCCATTTCATTCCTGCTGGAAAACCTGCACCACCCCTACCACGCAAGCCACTCTTTTTCACTTCTTCTACAATATCTTCCGTCTTCATCTTAAGTGCTTTCTCTACACTTGCGTAACCGCCCTCACGCCTATACACTTCGTACGTGCGTATGCCGGGTACATGTTGTTTTGCTAATAATAATTTTTTACTCATAAGCCCCTCTAGCTCCCCAAAGGGGAGAATGATTATGTTATATAAATTTTGTTTTCGTCAATATAATATCATCGCAAAGCGATTTTTATTTTTTTGTAAGAAACATTTGTTCATTGTTCAACTTCAGTGGTCTCGGCTGAGCCGAGACACATTTCAACTTCAGCTATCTATTTTACTTTTCTTGATTAGTGATTTTAACTACTTATTGCCAACTATTTCTTGTTCAATTTCAAGTCTTGTTTTTTTTAATCTTATTCTCTTTTTAGTTCCAAACCAAAGTAGAAAAAATATAGCTATGAATCCTATTAATCCACTCCCTATAAATATTTTTATTTCTTCTGTCATTTTATTTTTCTTCTTTCGGATAATCAAAATTAAACATCCAACTAACCCCAAATTTATCATCCAACATTCCAAACCTTGCGCCCCAAAAAGTATCTTGCAATTCCATGGTCACATTGCCATCTATCCTAAGATTGTCAAATGTTTTGTTTATCGATTCAATGTCATCAAAATTCAATGATAAGCTAATCTGGCTTCCACTTTTCACTTCTTTACCTGGTTGGCAATCACTTACCATTAACTGCAATTTATCTGCTTCCAACAAAGCATGCATAATCCTATCTTTTGCACTGCCTTCTATAGGCATTCCGCTCTCGCCAAATGTTTGCGAGTGTACTATTTTACCATCCAATGCGTTTACATAAAATAACATAGCCTCGGCAGCATTGCCGTTAAACATTAAGTATGGAGTTATTGCTTGCATAATTATATTTTATATTTAGAGGCACACAACTCTAAATGATCTCTATATTTTTAAATATACTTTACTCCCTGCCTAGCAAACAATACCCATCTATTCCCTTTCTTCACCCACACTTCCAATACTTTTAGATGGTGGGTAACTGTTGTGCCCTTCATTGTTGCTATAATATCTGCTACAAACCGCACATTGGCCATTTTCTCATTTATGCTTACTGTAATGCTATCTTCTTTAAAACTTTGATAACTGATATGCCCCGTTTCAAAATCTTTGATGATATCTGTTTTTGTTTGCACCCAGCCATTGCTATGCCCATAACTTAAAGCTTTATCCGTTTGTTGGTTTATAGAAATGGTATTCTTCTTTACCAACGCTTGGTGAAATTCTTTTACGGTTGCAGTTAATTTTTGTTCGTCTGTTTGTGCAAAACAAAGTAACGAGGTACTTAAAATAAATATCGTTAATAACAACTTCATGGTTTCAATTTTGCCATCAACATCCTCATGGGATGCAATGTTCTTGTAAATGGATTCAATACCAACCCCAACGATTCTAATGTTGTAGCACCAAGTAAGGGCTCATCCCCTTCTTCTCCGTACACAACAGGCGCAGGGCCACCATCAGCTTCAAATTCAAAATAGGCACTACATATTCTTCTTTTCAGTACGCTTCCATCCGCTAAAGAAAAACTCATTTCTTTATATGGCTCTATTTCCAATTGATCTAAAATTTTACCTGGCACCAAACTATATATTACTCCGCTATCTACCAAAAAGTTTACCTCTGCTACTTTTTGAGATTTGCGGTGTTCTCTTACTTTTAATATAGCGTTTGTTATTCCCATTAATTATTCCTAATTGCTACATTCCTACATTCTTCTATTATCGCATCCACTTTTTCCTTCGTTAAATGCTCTCTATAATTTTGCCCCAATTGCATCATAGGTGCATAACCGCAAGCGCCTAAGCACTCAACTGTTTTCAATGTAAACATTTTATCGGCTGTTGTTTCACCTACTTTAATGTTTAGTTTTTGTTTTATGTAATCGGTAATATCATCGCTCCCATTTATCATGCATGGTCCTGTATGGCATACTTCAAAAACATATTTACCAACAGGTTTTAAATTGTACATACTGTAAAAACTTGCCACTTCATACACTTCTATCGGCTCAATGTTTAATAACGAAGCCACATAATCCATGACTGGCACATCCAACCAGCCATCGAAAGTATCTTGTGCTATATGCAATACAGGCAGCAAGGCACTTTTTTGTTTGCCCTCGGGGTAACGAGAAATAATTTTCGTCACCTCATTTAATTTCTCTTGTGAAAACTGAATACTCATTTATTAATTTTATTGTTATAAAATTCCACAAATTCTTTTTCTAAAATTTCATCTTCTTTTCTTGCTTGTTCAAAAGTTTTTATACTTACAATTTTTTCTACACCATTTTGATGATATCCTAATTTATTAAAC
>JANMGS010000171.1:0-7716 GCA_031374745.1 Ferruginibacter sp.
AAACTGGTTTCGGCTTGGTAAATAGTTATGAAGCGGTAAAAGCTATACAACAAAAAAAATATGATGGCTCAACAATTTCTCAAAACCAAGTATGGACAAAAAATATTACCCTGCCTATCAATACTGCACAATTAAAAATTACACTTGCTTATACCGATAGCAATGCTACATTAAATAACAATAAAGCCATAGTAAATGATATTGACATTGAGCTGCAGGAAATGAGTACAGGTACCATTTTCAAGCCTTGGGTACTCAGTACATTTGCTACTGCCGATTCGCTGAGTAAACTACCCAGCCGCAAACGAGATTCATTAAACACTGCCGAGCAAATAAGCATTGCTTTACCCACAGCCGGTAATTACACAATAAAAGTGATAGGCACCAATATCAGCAATACTTCTTTGCCATTTCATATTGCCTTTAATGTAGATACCCTGAATACGTTTGCATTTATAAACCCACAACATGCATCGGATGTAAATAGGGCAGAAAATGAAATGCTAAACATAAAATGGAAAACATTTGTAGCAGATACAAACCAACTGGGCAACTTGTACATTAGTTATAACAACGGCACAAATTGGCAAATGATAAAGCAATCGCTAAAAGTATATTCCAATAAATATGCTTGGCAAATAAAAGATACCAGCAGCACCGCTGTTTTAAAAATGGAAACAACCTACGGTACTTTTTTATCAAAAAACTTTATCATAAGCAAAGTAACAAGGCCCAATGTAGATTTTGTATGCGCAGATTCGTTTCGCTTATCTTGGAACAAGCATATGTATGCAAGCGGATACAAGATTTATTCACTTATAGACAGTGCTTTTTTAAAACCCATCATTACCGTTACCGATACATTTAATGTGTTTAAACGCTCCATTTATCCATCATTGGTTTATGCAGTAGAACCAATATTGAGCAACGGCTTACCAGCAGCCCGCAGCGTGGCTTTAAATATTGAACTGCAGGGCGTAAATTGTTTTTACAAAACACTCAACTATAATTTGCTCGATGGCAATAAGCTAAACCTCATACTGGAACTGAGTGTGGCAGGTTATGTGGATAGTATCTTTTTTGAAAAGCTAACTGCCTTTGGGCAATTTGAAAAAGGCTACGGTTCGGTAAAAGCAATAGGCAATAACCTTATCTACTCCCAGCTTGTAAACGAATTAGAGAATGGCATTACTTATTTTAGGGCTAAGCTTTTATTAAAGAGTGGCGCTATTGTTTATACCGATATTATTTCTGTACTCACTTCTGGCAAGCAAAAAATAAGTTTTTACCCCAATCCTGTTAGCAAAGTCACTCCACTCAGCTATGCATTACAGCAAGGCGTATCGCCCAATAGCCGCTTGCAACTTTTTAATATTACGGGTCGGCTATTAAAAACTTATTCTACCCTGCCAGCAACAATAAATCTTAGCAATTTTGCAGCGGGCATGATATTGTACAAATTGTATGAGGAAGGAGGGAAGTTGTTGGAGGAAGGGAAGATTGTGGTGATGCCGTAATGCTGGGTTGTAATCAATTTCTTTGCCTGCGTTGCTCAACGTGTGCATAAGTGAGTTACCATCTTCTTATTATGATGCAGAAAGGAATTTTTACAGCTTATTCTTTTTTATTGGCAAGAGATGCAAGAGAGATTTTTTTAATTGGAAAGTGTGCTGTGATAGTTTTCAAATAATAAGTAACCAGCATTCATGCGCCAGATAGGGGTAATTGATTAAAAATTCAACATGATTCACATAATAAAATTTTGGTTAGAAATTTCTAATTTAGTTAGAAATTTTATTATTGGTTTAATAATACACATTTTTATTTTTATACTAATTTTAATTTTTGGGCTAGAAAATAAAACATTTGAAAGTACTTTTATTTTAAGTTTTTTTACCAACCTTTTGCCATGGTTTTTTATTGTACATACAATAGTAACTATATGTCTATTTTATTATAGAAAAAAAATAATTTATCACGATAGTCTAAAAATAGCTTGTGTATTCTTGCATATTTTTTTATCCGTAATCTATTCAATTTGGCTCTCAAAAAAAATCGTTTTCCTTACAAGTTTTTTCGGAGAATATTTTGATTTTTACTCCTTACTTTTTATAACTTCTTACCTATGTATCCAAATATTATTACCTTCTTCTTCTGTCGGACGTTTGAAGCCCCCTACTGGCGCAAGTATGTAAGCAACCAATTGTCGCAGCGTCGGTCACCTTGTACATACGTGTTGCCTCGGTTGGTGCTATTCGTCAGCTTTAATAAGCCCTTCCTATCACGCCCTGCCGAGGCTTGGTCTACAACCAGCCGATCAAGCTAAGAGAAGGTAATAACAAATAAATGTTTTATTCTTATTAAATGAAACAACAATACGCACAAGAATGGCCACAATTTTTTCAGCTACCATACGAGAATGGAAACATTTATTGAAAGAAGATAAATACAAAAATATTTTTATAGATGCACAACTGGGTATTTTTTTTCACAGACACGAAAAGAAGCAGAGCGACTAGCAATAGACTGGTAAGTAACATTATTAAAAGCTAGAAGCGCTAATTACTTTTTTTCCCTTCCAATTTCATGATATTATTTTGTATTTCAGAATTTGTAGGATCAAGTGCCAACATTTTTTTAAGATATACAATAGCCATGGCCTTTTCTTTTACAATATTCGCATAATAGGTTGCTAGGTAAGCTGAAGTGCTTATAATTTCTTTTTTATTTTTTGCAGGATCTTTTTCAAGTATTTCTAGGTATTTTATCGCAAATGGAGTGGCTGTTCCTTTCTCCATGGTGCTATCAGTAATACGTGCAATCGTATATCTTCTTTCCCATCCGTATTTTTCATCAGGAAATAGTGTCGTAAGTCTTTCAAACAAACTATCTGCCCTGGCTAAATTATTTCCTTTGTAATAAGCAAATCCTGCATCATAGTAATCACTCAGGTTTGGTTTAGGTTTTAATGTAATTATCAAAAGCCGGATATCAGCTTCCCTGATACGGCTTATGATGTCCCCTTTTGCTTTAAATGCATTAGCTCCCTGCTTTAAGAAGTCAATCTTTGAATTAAGAGTGGAATCCAATGCAGCACCTTGGATATAAGTATTGTAAATTTCGTCAGCGGTTCCACCGGTTTTAGAAAGGATGTCCGCTTTTAGTTTATAGTCCTGTGATAAAATAACTTCATTTTTTTCTTTTGCTAAATAGTCGTTGATATTTTTTTGCGCATTAGAAAAATCGCCTTTATCAAAATAGGCATAAGCAAGCAATTTATAAGCACGGGGATTTGTTTTGGCTCCCATTTCATTCAACACTTTGTTTACTTTTAAAATGGCACAATCATAGTCTTTTTTTGCATAGCACAACTGTCCGTTCAGGTATTCATCCTGAATATCTATTTCGGGTAATTTGCTGTCAACATATTTTTTAAACTGGTTACCAGCTTCATTAAAATCCCTATGCAGAAAGTAATACCAAAACAATTCATAATAAGCACTAGTGAACTTAGGATCTTTTGCAACTGCTTCATTCAAGTATCGAAGTACTAATTCCCAGTTCATTTGTGATTCAAAAATCTTAGCCAACCTTACACTTGCAGCAGCAAAAACCGGGTTTACTTCTAGTGCTCTATTATAATAAGTAAATGCATCACTGCCACCTTTGCCGGGATCAGCTTTTCGATAAGCATTGCCCAATTGCAAAAGTGTTTCTGTATTTTTTGGGTCTTTAGCAGTGGCGGCCAACAGTAATTGTATGGCGTAGTTAAAATCGCCGATCTTAGAATCAGCAATTGCCCGGCCAATGGCCGTTTGTATTACCGGATCATCACCATTATTGGTTCTGCTGTTTTTAAGGGCCTTATCAAAATGTATTTTGGCATCCTGTTTTTTATTATTAAGTAATTCGGCATGACCCATACCCACTAGTAAAAGGGCGGCATTACCATTTTCCGCCAAAGCTTTTTCATATAATTGGCGGGCTGCAGCATTATCATCCAAGTCGAAATAGGTTTGACCTAACCAATAGATAGCTTCAGTATTTTTTTTATTTGCAGTAATCAGTTTTTGAAAAACTTCCATTGCACTTCTATCCCTTTTGGCATACAAGTGGTTCATTCCTTCCTGAATGGATTGAGCTTTTAAGCCGGTAATGAATATTAATCCGGCAACATTAACTGCAATTGCAAATTTCAACATAGAACTATATTATTTTTCTCGATTAAAGATGTAAATATATTTTTATTTGCACCAGGTGATCTTCTAATATCCCAAAGTAACATATCGATTAATATTTAAAACCAACTACACATTTCCACCAACGAGCAGGGCTAGCTTACAGGGCTGGAACCAGTCTGCCGACAGGCAGGTTCATTGCTCTTCCAGCCCGGAATCTCTACACGGGTGTAGGGACTGATTAAAGATATGAAAGTACAAGTTAACAAATAAAAGCTCAATAATGTACGTTCAGCCCAGATGAAGCCCAACAGCGATAAAATGACCATTGCTCCAATGTCCTGCCAGCCTTGCAGCAAACCCAATCTTAGCGGCTGCCGTTTGTAAAATGCTTTTGTGTCCTATTGGAAAAGTTTTTAAAAATTGCCTTCCCATTCCTAAAGGTTATTATTACAAGATTTGTTTTAATTCCTTTTTTATTCAAGACTTGTTTTTCTATTTCAAATGATGAGTTGTCCAGTTTAATAAAAATGCCTTTGTCTTTGTCGAAGTCGAATACAGCAAACTGTGTCCGTCCGTTTTTTGGGTTGAAGTCACCTTTACTTAACTCGTCGCCCGAGGGCAATACTGGGAAGTCTGATTGAAGAAATGAAAAGTCTCTAACAAGATTGTCAGTGCTCAGAATTACTCTTAGGAAATAATAAAGATGAGCTCCTCCTGTCCCCACAAAATAAACTTGGTCTAATTTGCCGTCTTTATCAAAGTCCCAATTGTTTGAGTAGTTATGTATTTGTTTTAAACTGTCGTACTTGTAATTAATTGTAGGATTCGTTTTCTTATACGAAGCCTCAAAGAAATTAGACGAAATGTCCGACTGCGACCAGGCAACTGCTGTCGTAAGAAAGGGTAGCAAGAATAATAAATAAAATCGCACGGGTAAAAGATTTTCTTAGTTATCGAAATGTTGCTTTACGGTTGCCACCAACTTGAGGGATTTGCGCAGGTGGGAAATAGAATTCCCGTCTGCCCTAACGACCGCCTGGCTATGCAAAACTGCTGATTTTTACAACTTCAAGCAGTACTTTTGTAAAACCCATTGTTGTGCGTTCGTTTTTCTATTATTGTGGAATCATCTGTCTATAATTTTTGCGGTTTGTTTGCTTATGTTTAATTTATTGAGTTGCTTTTCATATGCATCATTGTCATAGTAAAAAGTTAAGCCCACTTTAGAGACATTTTCGCTAATTCTGTCGATAAAATTTATATCATCTATTTTAAGTTTGACTTCTTGTCCTTCATTAGTGAAAGCTAAAAAATTATTCTTTTCAACTTTCCCATCTAAAATGTCACCGTAAATAATAAAGCCCCGACCCTTTATTTTAAAGCTACCTTCTATTGCAAACGTACCGTGTGTTGTCATAAGTGCTCGGCTGGCTGTGTGCTAATTATTTATCAAGTTCTGAATATGCTCAGACCTACTTCCATCTCAATGGCACTTTATACATTTTCCATTCTTAAACATATGCTCGCAGTTTTCATAACCATATAAAATGTAAGAACATTCAGGGCACAGTTGTGTCATCTTGGAAGATGATGAATTATACTGACTACCACATTCGTCGCAAGTCTTCAGTAAATTATTTTTTTTCTCTTTTTCCATTAGGGAGTTTCGATAAAATGACGCACAACCGTAGCGCTTAGTGCAGGTGTGGAATTATCCCGAAATTTCGGGACTTTCGCCTGGAATCCCTACACGGGTGTAGGGACCGAACTTGCCTGCCGGCAGGCAGATAAAGATATAAATGATAATGATAAGAACCTAATGCTAGGCTATGATTTTCTGCCCGAACCAACGCTCAATAATGAACCATTGCTGATTGGGCTTCCTTCCGCCACACTTGCACAAAAGTCTCCATGTAACCTTAAAAGCAGTTGAGGCAGTTTAAAAAAGTAGTCAGTATATCGCCACAAAAACTTTTAATTTTATTATAAAAACCTCAACTATGAACAAAATTAAAACAAATTTTGAAAACCAAACCATATACGTAGGCATGGATGTACACAAAGCAAGTTGGAATTTAGGCATCTACCTAAACGATATGTTTGTAAAAAACGTACACCAAAAGCCCAACCCACAAACCATGGTAAATTATTTGCAAACACACTATCCTAATGCAAAATATAAAGCCGCTTACGAAGCCGGCAAATTTGGATACTGGATACAACGGCAATTAACAGCTTTAGGTGTAGAATGCCTTGTAGTAAACCCTGCCGACATACCAAAATCACAAAAAGATAGCTTGCAAAAAACCGATGCTCGTGATGCTCGCAATATAGGCCTTCGCTTGCAAAGCGGCGTGCTGCGTTGTATACATATACCCGAAGAAGAACAGGAGGCCGACAGAGCATTTTTTCGGCATCGTAAAAAAATATTGAAAGACCTTAACCGTTGCAAAAATCGAATAAAAGGATTACTAGCTTATGTAGGAGAAAATATTCCTGAGCTTTTTGATAATGCAAGCTGGAGCTACAATTTTATAAACTGGTTAAAAGCCATAGAATTTAAATACGATCCACTGCGGCGCACACTAGATTACCAGATAGCCCAGATGGAATTTCTGCGTAAAGAACTTTTAAATATAAGTAACGAACTACGCAAAATGATGCGAGAGCAACGCCACAAAACCAATTATTATTTATTAAGAACCATACCAGGCATAGGCCCACTTACCGCCGCTAGTATTATAGTAGAGTTAGGCAATGTAAAACGTTTTCCAACCTTTAATCAGCTAAACAGTTTTGTAGGCTTTTTACCGATGGAGCATAGCAGTGGTATGTCAGAAAACAAACTAAGCTTAACAGTGCGCAAGCACCGCCAACTACGAAGCGATTTAGTAGAAAGCGCATGGACAGCCAAACGCACAGACCCCGCTATGACACTATATTACAATGAACAAATAAAACGCAAAGACAGTAAAGTAGTTATCATAAAAATAGCCCGTAAATTATTAAATCGAATAAAATATGTATTGCAAAACCAACAACCTTATGAAATCGGCGTAGTAAAATAATAAAGTGAACCCTCGACTACTAAACATTGCGGGTAATAATATTTACATCACAAAAGGCTGTAGCTGGGTTCATTTTTTAATAACCTTAAAATAAATTACAAACCATATTTTTTAACCCAACGCATCAATAAACAAACCGCAGGACAGACTACTAAACAAAGATTGTTATTGTAAAAAATAATCAAACATGCAAGCGATTAACTTCGTAAAAGACTGTAGCACCTGCAGTGCGCCACTTTTCGGTCACAAGCCGTTTACTAAGCGCACAAAATCAAACAATAAAAACAGAGAACTGTAGCGTATGTGCAGCCACTCCCGCCAAATGCGGGACTAAGCTGCAAAATCATAACGACTACTCATAGGATGCTAGATGTGTTGATTTTTTTAAAAGAATGATTATATTTGATATGGAAAAAAACTCTTGAGAAGGGGAAGAGGTTTATAAAAAAATAAACCCTTCTCTTTCA
>JANMGS010000210.1:0-20629 GCA_031374745.1 Ferruginibacter sp.
AATATATTTGGTGAATATAAACACTAAATAGTATGTTTAATAGGGTAATACAGGCCAAAATAATAGCCAAACTTGGTAAAGGAAAAGCAATCATACTTGTTGGACCAAGACAAGTAGGTAAAACAACTTTAATGGAAACCATCTTAAAAAAAGAACAGCATTTATTTTTAGATGGCGATGACCCCACGGTAAGAAACCTTTTAACCGACCCCAACACAGAACAACTAAAAAGCATTATAGGTAAAAATAAAATTGTTTTTATAGATGAAGCACAACGTATAGAAAACATAGGTATTACTTTAAAATTAATTAAAGACCAATTTAAAAATGTACAGCTATTGGCAAGCGGCTCATCGGCATTTGAATTAAATAATAAAATAAATGAACCGCTAACAGGACGTAAATGGGAATTTCAATTGTTTCCTATTTCGTGGAAAGAGTTTGAAGATAATATTGGTTTTGTAAAAGCAACACAGCAATTAGAAATGCGATTAATTTATGGCATGTACCCTGATGTGATTAACCATAGTAGCGAAGCTTTTGATGTATTAAAGGAATTGGCAAATAGTTATTTGTACAAAGATATTTTAGCTTTTAGTAACATTAGAAAGCCTGAAATTTTAGAAAAACTACTGCAAGCACTGGCATTGCAAATGGGCTGCGAAGTAAGTTATAATGAGCTTTCGCAATTATTGGGTATAGATAAAAACACCGTAAGCAATTATATAGATATATTAGAAAAGGCATTTGTAATTTTTAAACTAAAAAGCTTTAGCCGCAATTTGAGAAACGAAATAAAAACCAATCAGAAAATTTATTTTTATGATAATGGTATAAGGAATATGATTATTGGAAACTTCAATGCTTTAGAACTTCGCCAAGATAAAGGAGCTTTGTGGGAAAATTTTTTGATAAGTGAAAGAATGAAGAAAAACAATTACGAAAATAGTTTAGCTAAATCGTATTTCTGGAGAACGGTGCAACAGCAAGAAATAGATTATGTAGAAGAAGTAAATGGAAAAATAACTGCGTATGAAATAAAATGGAATGCAAAAGCAAAAGTAAAAAAAAATAAAATATTTAGTGAAACGTATAGTTCCGAAACTGAATTAATACATCAAGAAAACTTTAGAACATTTTTATAAAAGCATTTTTTGGCGTAGTTGCTTAATTAAATGTACTTTAATTTTTTGAATTTACTAATCCATCCTTTTAGAAAGAATAACACATCTATCACCAGTGTTGGTGTTGCTGGTATTGGTTTGTATTGCCGCTTTACTTGTTCCGTTGCATCACAAAGTAGAAAAATGGGCCACAGTTAAACTGGTGGTGAAGAATAAAAAGATACAATTGGCTGCAGCAAAGAAAACCATTGAACAATTAGAAAAAGAAAATTAAAATAAACACATGGCAACAAAAAGATCGTTCCCCGGCCCTATCCCCATTTTAATGATGGTGATCATCCTTGCAGCCATCAGCACTTGGTTGTTGCCTGCAGGGCAGTACAATAAAGTTTCGGTAACCGGTAAAACATTTACGATGGTAACTGATAATGGTGAAATTGCTTTGCCGCTTACACAAAAAACGTTAGACAGCTTGGGCATTAAGATAAAAGTGGAGAAATTTATTGGTGGCGATATTCGAAAGCCCGTATCGGTACCGGGTTCATTTACCAAACAAAAAAGAAACAAGCAAGGCTTCATCAATGTGTTACAGGCACCCATAAAAGGAATTATAGATAGTGTGGATATTATTTTATTTATACTCATCATCGGTGGGTTTATGTTTGTGTTTAACGAAACCGGTGCAATGGTAAAAGGCATTAGTTGGCTAGCACATAGCATGAAAGGCCGTGAGCATTGGCTCATTATTATTCTTACAACCGTATTTTCTTTTTTTGCCGCATCTTACGGAATGGCCGAGGAAGCGCTGGTTTTTTATCCCATACTGGTTCCTTTGTTTCTAGCTGCAGGTTACGATCTATTGGTACCGTTGGCCATTATTTTTGGCGGCACTTCTGTTGGTTGCATTCCCGCTTTTTCCAATCCCTTCTCCGTAATAATCGCATCCAATGCAGCAGGTATAAACTGGATGGATGGATTGACCGAACGACTGATATTGTGGGTAATTGTAACCGCATTATTGGTTTGGTATATTCTAAGATATGCTGCTAAAATAAAAAAAGATCCCACAGCTTCATTGGTATATAAAATTGATGGCGAAGTAAAACCATTATACGAAGTAAACATCAGTAACGATACAGAAACCCCTAAACTGGATTGGAAAACAACATTATTGTTGCTTATCTATATCTGTACTTTTTTAACCATGATTGCCGGTGTGGTATTTTTAGATTGGTGGACAACAGAAATGTCGTCGTTGTTTTTAGCTTCCTCCATTTTAATAGCTGTCATCACTAAGATGAAAGAAAAAGTATTTATCAGTGAATTTATTAAAGGTGCAGAAAGTTTACTCTCGGTTGCTTTTATAGTTGGTGTAGCCAGGGGCGTTACCATTATTTTAAATGAAGGACATGTAAGTGATTCCATATTATTTTATACAGCCAATATGGTGCAGGGTATACAACCTGCATTCTTTATTATGTTGCTATTGGCATTCTATATTGTGTTTTCTATTTTCATACAATCCACATCTGGCATGGCGGTATTAACCATGCCCATTATTGGGGCATTGGCTATTTTGGTAAATGTACCGGGTAGGGAAATTGTAAATTCTTACATGTATGACATGTGCCTTATGTCTTTGCTTGCGCCTACCGGGCTCATACTGCCATCACTGGCAATGGTTAACATTGGTTTAAAAACCTGGTTTAAATTTATTATGCCATTGCTCATCATGCTGCTCATTATTTGTATGATTGCTCTGGTAATAGGAATTTATTTATAACAATTTTTAATGAACTGCGCAGGAAAAAAATATTAATCCTTTTTTTTATGGGAAGTAATACCAATTACAAAATATTACAAAGTCCAAAAAAATAATATTGTAAAGGTGAGCCTATCTACCTTTATGCAAGTTTGTACATCTCGATGAACCTAATGGAACCCGAAACGGCGTTTTTAGCAGAGCTCAATAAAATAATAAGTAATTCTAAAGAGCAGCATTGGGCCTACAAAGGCGTAATGACTATTGACTCGGCATTTGCAATCAATAAAAAAGGAGATTTATCGGTAACGGTGCGTTACACCGAAGATACCGATGTTGTAATAGCAAGAATGGTAGCGCCTATAAAGAGAAAAATGAGGGTGGCTTACGATTTGTACCTTATACTAGAATACAACGACAATTATGTTTCTTCATACGAAACAGCCAAAAACAGCACCTATTTAAAAGAACTGAAAAAACCAATTATTTTCACATTGGCGTGCCATTGTACGAAGGAGATAAACAACAAGAAAAATTACAAAAGTTGTTGGATAATTTGTTGAAATATTATACAAATTAATCAACCGAACTCCAATGAAACAACACCCACTCTGTTTTAGTTTCAATTAAATAATTCTGTTCATTCCAGGTATCGTCAAAACAGGTTACCTGTATTATTTCCTCTTTGTTAAGCAAATGGGTATACGGTTCAGCTATGCCATTTTTACTAAACTCAAAACCGGGTTCAGTAGTAACGCCTGCTACTGTGGCACTGTATTGCTCCCAAAAACTTTCGGCAGATATAAGCTTGCTGTTGGTATTTGTAAAACCTTTTTCTGCTATAAAAAAATGTATAAAATCATTTGTTGCTGGTGTTGTAATGCCCCACTCTCTTTCCCAAATGTTTAGTGCTTTGGCTTGTTTTTGCAGTAAATAAATTAATGCTGTTGCATTCGTTGCTGCATATATTTTAGATAGGGTTATCACTATGGCTTTGTTCCAAAATCTACTGCCTGCACTCAAATCATAAAAATCGGCTTTTTGCCAGTTACCATCTTGTAACAGGTAATCATTTTGTGAAGCGGTAAATAAAGTAGCTACATTCATTTTAAAAAATATACGGTATTGAGTTTACTACAAACTTACAATCCGGTAGCATCTCCTTTAGCAACAGCATTTTATCTTTTGTTGCTACTGTATCCTCTTCCGAAAATAATATTTCGGTAAGCATTGTAAGGGCATTCAATTGCAAAATACCATCAATGGTAATGCCGGTGTTTTTTACATGCAAAAATTGGAGGCTGGTAATTTTATTTAAGTCGGCAATGCAATTATTGTCTATTTCAGTAAAGCCTTTTAGCCGCAATTCGTTTACATATTCCAGCTTTGTTAGTAAGGCTATACTGGCATTGGTAATGTCGGTTTCATTTAAGTCGAGCATATTAATATCCTTGACGTAGGTTAGTAAATATGCAAAACCTTCATCGTCTAAATCTGATATTTGGCGTAAATCGAAGTGATGGTGATAGGGTTCGGTGTTAAGTATCCCAAAACGGCGTTTCCAATATTTTTTATTGCGGGGCATATTTGTTGGAATATAAATTTAAAGAAAGGCCTTGGCTTAGCCACTTTACCCAATGCAGAATACAGGAAATTTATTACCTATTTTGTAAGGCATTAATATCTTTTATACGTTTTTCTGCAAAGTGTCTTTCATAAGAAATATATTTATACCAGTTTCCACCATGGATTATCATCACCCTCCTCCGAATTATGATTGGTTTCTGGAGACGGAATGTTTGCATTTTCTTTTTGAACATTTGGTTTAATATTCGCTGGCATTTGTATTAAATTATTTTGAAACAATGCAGCAATGGTTTGCTGAAGCTGAGCGCCTTTTATCGGATTCACCATTTTTACAAAATTTGCATATCCTATAATACTATTGCTTAAACTACCAACACCCCAATGCATCGCTTTGTTGTCGGTTGTTTTAATATTGTGCAGCAAAGCCCTAAAAGCCCTCAGCTTTTTTCTACTTACACTTAATTGTTGGTTTACCACAACTCCTGTTACCTCTTGTTGTGTTCCCTTGCGCATGATGCGTATTTTATCTGGATGCACTGTAAAGCCTTCGTCTTGCATTATTTTTTTCACACGCCATATCAACTGCTGTGCATTTACTTCTTTACTACCACTAAAACTCACATCATCTGCATAGCGGGTATAACTACAATGTAATTTTGTAGCAAGCCCTTGCAGGCGTTTATCAAGTTTAAAACAAAGTATGTTTGTAATAGCAGGGCTGCTTGGCGCACCCTGCGGCAATACCCTATTACCTTTTTGAACAAAATAATTTCTGCCGTCTATGGTTACTTCGTCTGTAGGTGCCTCTGTGCATATCAACGAAATGATGGTGGCTATTTTTTGCGAATAACCCAATCTTTGCATCAAACCTTTTACCCTTTTAAAATGAATGCTTGGAAAAAAATCTTTTACATCCATATTTAATACCAGCTCCTTACCAATATGCGGTTTTGCATTTGTAACAATAGATCGGTTTAAGGCAAAACCATTTACTGCATCATGAAGTGTTACTTTGTTGAGTATGTTTTCCAACACCCAATGTTGTAGTTTTTTTAAGTGGGGCATGGGTGCTGCAATCTGCCTTTTGCCACCCGATTTTTTAGGTAGGTAAAACTTTTGGTAATGGCTTACAGTAGATACTTTTCTGTTGAATGCTAAAAACTGTAAGGAATTCAACTCGATACCCATAGCCGTTGCCAATGACATTTCATTTTCAAAAAAGGGCAGTTTGTTTTTTTGCAATGCCTCAATATTACTATCATTATAATTTAATCCTTTCGATACCGATTCGCCCAAATATATAATGTGCGATTTTTTCTGTAGCTGCCAGGCCGCTGCTTTTTCAAAACGCTGTTGTTCTTTTACTTTCTTAGTTTCTGCTCGCTTCAATTTTGCTTCGGCCATGCGTTTCATCCGCATTTCCTTTAGCGCCGCTTCTTTATTTTGGTATTTACGTCGTTCCTCCCAAAGTGCGTTCAATTCTTTTTGTAGTTCGGATTCTTTTTTAATGAGCAGTTCAGGAACAGTAGGGTCGCCATTGTTTTTACCCCAAAAGCCGAGGCGCTTCATTTCTGCTACAATAAATTCTTCTTTAGATGATTCTCGTATGCGGTCGTAAATCTGTTGCCGAGTTAATTTATTATCTGCCATAGTAAAAGAGAAGAAAAAATCAAGAAATTAACAGAGAAAAAGTGTATGCTGCCTTCGTGCCCGCCGATGACTAAATTAATCAACGCCAGGCATACAGGTACCAGTGTACTATTGTGGCACACCGGGCCAGTACTGAAAATAGTACACTGGTACCTGTATGCCATAGTAAAGATTACATTTGGTGATGCATGATCAAATCATGTTGCATGAACGACGAAACATCGCTCTTTCCTTTTCAGGAAGCAAGGTGCATATTTTTACTACTTTTCCTCTGTCAAAGAACTTGAAATACGGTTAACAAATATAGTTGTCTGTTTTTAATTTTATTGATTTATTTACATTTAATTTAAAACCAATTATTGCAGGGTATCTGCCAGCATTCTTGTTTTATTAAATGCCTGCCGCATAGCCAGCATATGTTCGCAAGGGCCTTTGTATAATTTGTTTTGCGTATAATAATTACAATCGCAATGAGCCGTTTTTATTTTTTCATCTCCATCTATTAACAATTGTGGATTAAAGGTTTTGCGTTTGCTTTTTACGGTGCCTATTAATTGAATGCTGCTATCGGGCAAATCTTTAGCAGTAAATTTTATTTCTTGCTTATCCAAAATATCTGCTGCACGTTCTTCTTGAGGATTGCTGAAGCGGAGTTTATCAAATGGCAAAGGCTCCCTACTTAGCTCACGCAGCCTGTAAAGATTACTGTTTAAATCGAACATAACACGACCTGCCTGCGTGTAAGCACTTAATGCACCAGCAGCTTGTGCGCTTGTAATGTTTAATGTAGCTGCTATTTGCTGTGGGGTACCCAGCCATTCCTTTTGCAATGTGTTAAGTACCTTCAATTTTAAGGCGTCTTCTACTTCTAACCTTGGCGCCAGTAAATCAAAATTACCAGCATGGCTCCAATCGTTGGCGGTCCAGCCGCTTAGGCCCAATGTAAAATTCATATCGCCCAAGTCGGCAATGTAAAATGCAGGTAACCCAGTACCCAACAAATGCACGGTGAATTTTTTAGCAACGGGTATCAATCTTTCTAAAATCAACAATCGCTTTCTGCCCCAAGTCCTTATTTCATGTTTACCATTGCCCATGTACACACTTCTAGCACAAATAATTTCTTTACCCCATGGCTCTAATACAACTTTTACCGGCTGACCTGGCTCTAAAACATATCGCAACGATCTTGGCCCTCGCTTTTCTTTAAAACGACGCAAGAGTAAACATATACTGTAAATATCCATCGGGTGCAGCTCAAACTGAATCGTAGGCAACGTCATGGCGCTGCTTACCTGCAAAAAGCCCCGAACCCAACTATCGGGCAAATCGATCTTTACTTCTTTATATTGCTCTTCATTACTTGTTTGCACCTCAAAGCCAGAAGGATCTACTTTAAATTCCGTTTCTTTATATTCCCTTATTTTCTGAAATTCTTCATACAACTCGGTTGAATAATCTACATTGGTGGTGCCACATTTAAAATCTTCGATATTTGTAAATACATTGTAGTTGCAGCCTAGCTTTCCGTACGTGCTTTCATCCTGGCTAAAACATTCAAAAAATAATTCGTCGGGATGAATCGTAATTACTGGATCCAACACGTACCAAGCGTCTTTGTCGTTTCGGTATAGATAATCAAAATAATTTCTTTGGGCCTTGTAAAAAGGGCTCATAATTTTCTCCTTTTCTTTCCGCACATCGGTTAATGCTGCTTTTATTTCTTCCATTCGAATATTGGAAGCTGCCTCATCATAACCAGCCATATAGGTTGCTAAAAACAATGCTTCATTTTGTGCCACCCATTCTTTATATGCCGATTTATCTTTGGGTTTAAAACGCAGGTCGCTCACCACCACATCGTGTAGGGCAGAAATCGCTTCTCTGAATGCAATTTTTTTATGAAGCTTACCCACAAACCATGCACTTTCTCGTAAAGTATCTGGTACAAAATTCATTCCCGTGACTGTAGCTGAACTGGTAACAGTGGAATTTCCAGCAAAACGATAATTGAATAACATTAGATATTGTTTTATTAACTAATTTTAGAAACCATTTTACCTTATTGCTTTTTAAGCCATTCTCATTTTCATTTCTTTAACTTTTACAGGCGTTGATACGTCATACAAAGCTTTTAATTGGAGTAGTATATCTATACATTTTGCTTTGTCTCCAATCGCAGCTGTAGCAGATACATCCGATAGGATACAACTAACCGCACTTGCCAAATCTGGTGTCTTTCTACCTTCCTGTAATAAGAAATTATAAATCCTATTTTTTGCAATTCGGCCTTTATTCACGCTGGTAAGTATCGAGCGAAAATAAAAATCAAGTGAATGTATTTTTTCTACGTCATTTGTCGCAAACCGTTCCAAATAATTACTAGCAAACAACTGCATTTTTTCGCTGGGATGCTGGCTTAGCTTTAACAAATACTCCACACCATTGTCTGAAGTAAAATATTTGGTGATCAGTTCTCGACCAAAAGCTTCCACATCGGGCTTTACCGCATCGGCAAGGGTTATCAATGTTTCGGCATCCCAATCGTTTTCCGTAAAATTATCCCTAAAATATTGTCTGGCAAACTGCCGAGTGTCATTCCATTTACGCTCGAGCAATTTTATGCTGATTTCTTTTTCGTATTTAATTCGAGCTGTTTGGGTAGTATAGAACTTCCAGCTCCATTCCCTTACAGCCAAATTTTCGTGATCACCCAAGGCAATTACTTGCGGCATCGTTAATTGTGCAGGATCAGTATATTTTTCTAAAATTACAATACCAACGTTTTGAGCAGCACTGTAATTACCATACAATAGATTTAAGGCGGTTTCCTTATCGGCATTTTGTAAGTAATTACTCAGTTCGTTGCATAGCAATTTGCTCACATCAGCATGTATGCCTTCTGCAGTTTCTTTTCGCAACAAAACGGGCATCAGTATTTCGGCAGCCTTTACGCCAAATGCATTATCTTTTGCTGCCATGCGATGTAAGATTGTTGGCAATGCTTGCCGTACCTGCATATTTACAGATAAACAACTACTGATGATTTCATCTTGCCTTTGCAACAATATCTCATCGTCCATACTGGCCAAAATAACTATTCCTTCTGCCCTTACAGGCTCGTATGCATGTTGCAACAGCCCAAATACAAATTGGTTGCTCAGTAGATTGGCATCCATTATTTGCTTTTGTGCCTTGAGCAATCGCAAGCCAAACAATAATACAGGAGGATTGGAATGTTGCAACAAATCTGACAGGACAGTAATATTTATCTGCTGTAAGGCTTCGCTAAATAAAGCAAACAAGCTATCTCCTGCATCTTTCAGTAAGGCTTCGCTGTGGGTAGTTTGTTCGGTAAAGTTCATCATAATGGCAATGCACTTACCTACTACGGCAAATTGTATGGAAGCTGCAATAGGTTTGTTCTGCAAAATCGCTTTTGCCCACACCCTTATGTCATACTGATTTGCAAAAATTAACAAAGCAATAAAATTGCTTTGTTCCAAATAAATATCTTGATACTTTTCTGTCCAACTTTTTCCTTCATTTCGGGCGCCAGCATTAGTACTGTTCAGCATAGCCATCGTCAAATCATCGTCCGCCATGCTGTTGGCATATTTTTCGATACTGATGTTGTAACCAATTTTGGCAGGTATCTCAAATGCCGATAACAACAATTGCTTGCAGGCCTGTTTATCCAGTTTTTGCTTTATATTGCTGTATTGGGCATGTATGGTAAGATTGGCTTCAGCAAACTGGTGCACTTCATCCATTTGGGCTTCCAATAACAACTGCACATATACCTGTGGAACTTGGTTCCATAAATGCAGGTAAGGAGTTCCATTGGGATTCGAAACTGCTTGTATCTCTTCAACACCCGCTTGCTCTTCAGAAAAAATTACAGGTTCCTTTTTCTTAGCAAACAAGCCTGTAATCTTCTTCAACAACCCGCCAAGGCCTTCGTTGGCGCTAGCCGTAGCTCTATTTTTTGAAGCTTTGCTTTTTTCAGATGCCGAACGTATGCGCCACAAGTGGTTTGATTGCAAAGCAATATCGGGATGTATTCCGCTTAATATTTGATGTAGGAAAACTGCCTGCGCATTCTGCAAAAATCTAGTTTCGATATTATCATAACTACGCCCATTCCATTTATACTGCGTTGTAGCATACAATTTCCTAAAATCTATTTCCTTTTTATAACCTATTAGTAAAGCAGTAGAAAGTTTTACATAATCCACATCATCTGCTTTACCCATGAGTTGTAGGCGTCGTAAAGTACGGCTATGAAAATACCAACGGGTTTTTTGAGAATAAGCCAAGCGCCTTGTTGTCTTTTTCAACTCGGCAGCTAGCTTTACCAACGCCTCTATTTCGGGCACATAAATCTCTAGGTTGCTATCTTTGGCTACAGAAATATGGTGGCTAAACATTTCAGTTTCTCTTTCGAACCTGCAAGCAAGCAAACCAACTATTTCAAAATCATCCAACAACTCGGCCAATTTAAAAATAGCCCTTATGTGTTTAAAATAATTGGGTCTTAATGGCAATTGATGCAAAACTTTCTTTACTGCTAGCCGCATCCATCTTTTTTGCGTACTCAATAGGTACAATACTTCCAGCCAATTATAATTAGGCTGCTGTTGGTTTACCCTCTCCTGCATTAACTCAAGCAAAGCCTCTGCGTTATCACGCTCGACTAATGGCTTATATGCTTCGGGTAGCTGATTGATAAAACGACCTATATGCGCTTCTTTATCAAGCGGAGCTAAATGAGTCAATAATCCTGCCCCAGCCAGCTTGGTAAGTGAAGTAGCTGAATGGCCGGCATAAATAGATTGCAATGCGTTAAGAGCATGTTGCGTTTTGCCACAACGGGCCAATGCCCATACACAGCAATATTGGTGCAACTCGTTGCCCTTGTTAAATAATTGAATGATATAGGGAACTGCTTCTGCAATTTTATACTCACCTGCTTTCCATACAATACGAGATGTTTTCCAAGGAAACCGATCATTGCCTGCTGTACCGTTTACTACATGATGCAATCTTTGCAATATAGCCCTATTGCGACTTATAGGCAATTCCATCCAGTTAGTACTAATGGTTGCATTGCTTACATCCAATACAAATGGCGGCTGCTTGGGCATGGCCGAAATACCAACTTCGGAGGTTGTATAGCCCTTGTTTATTTTTTCAGTTTGTAGCGCCTCATATATCTTTTCTGCATCGGCTATAGAAACTGGTATGGGTGTCTTACTCCCTTCTTTTAATTGCGTACCCCGCCTCCCATACCGAAAATTAACTACATACTTGTCGCCTCCCACATCGCATAGGTCAATTTCATATACTTTGTCTGAACTACCTTCTTTAAAATAGAGTATACTTTGTTTTGTTAGGCGCATACCAAAAATTTTATTAGAAGGGGAAGATAAAGAAAATTAGCAATGATAAACACAACCTCCTAAAAAAGAAAGCTATTTGTAAGAATCAAACCCATTTTTTTAACTCATATTGAATATGCCTCTTGGTCTAAAAAAGCTGCCTTGCAAATAAAGCCCTCGCTCACAAAACCACTACTCCTTTTACAGTGTAGTTCGCAGCAAGGGTTTAGGAAAGTTAGCAGAACTTGTACATTAAAAAGCTCTAGCTTTTTCAGAAAACGATTTGGGAGTTGAACAAAGAAACTTACATTTACTGTGCAAAAAATAAATTATGAAAAGTATATTCTTTCTCTTATTATTTCCTTTACAACTAACCGCACAACCTTTTTCTGCAACAGAAATTGCTCGCTGGCAAAAACAGTCGCAAAGTGTAACCATCATACGAGACAATTGGGGCATACCACATATTTATGGCAAAACAGATGCTGATGCTGTGTTTGGATTACTGTATGCACAATGTGAAGATGATTTTAAAAGAGTGGAGATGAACTATATCGAAAAGCTAGGCCGCATGGCCGAAGTAAAAGGCGAAACTTTTTTGCAAAATGATTTATACATAAAACTCATTATTGATTCTGCAGAAGCCGTGGCTGATTATAAAAAAAGCCCCATATGGTTACAAAAACTAATGAATGCTTATGCCGATGGTATTAATTATTACCTGTACAAACATCCTCAAGTAAAACCGGCGTTACTCACCCGTTTCAAACCCTGGTATCAATTGTTATGGACAGATGGAAGCATCGGCGCCATCAGCACAGGAGATGTAACGGACAACGATGTAAAAAGTTTTTACCTTGGTGCGGCTGCACCAACCTTAGCTAAAACAAAAGATATTTTTGAAGAACAAAATACCGGTTCCAATGGTTTTGCTATTGCTCCCTCCAAGACAGCATCGGGCAATGCTATTTTATACATCAACCCACATGTTACTTTTTATTTTAGGCCCGAAGTGCATATGGTAAGTAACGAAGGAATGAATGCATATGGTGCTGTAACCTGGGGCCAGTTTTTCATTTACCAAGGCTTTAATGAATACTGCGGCTGGATGCATACCAGCAGCATAGTGGATGTAGCCGATATGTACAAGGAAAAAATTGTGAAAAAAGATATTGGGCTATTTTATGAATATGAAAAAAAATTAAAGCCCGTAACGGAAAAGCTAATTACACTCCGTTATAAAAAAGATGATGAAATAAAAACAAAAATAGTTACTACTTACTACACCCATCATGGCCCCATTATGGCCAACCGGAACGGACAATGGATAAGTGTACGAGGGTATAACCGTTCTTTAAAAAGTTTGATACAGAGTTTTCAACGGACTAAAACAAAAGGGCTGGAAGATTATAAAAAGAATATGGCAATGCATGCCAACACTTCCAACAACACCGTATTTGCCGACAACAAAGGAAATATTGCTTACTGGCATGGTGATTATGTTCCCAAAAGAGATAAAAAAATAAATTGGAGTAAACCGGTAGATGGCACTACTGCTGCCACCGAATGGAAAGGGCTGCACACACTGGATGAAATAGTGCATGTATATAACCCGGCTACGGGATGGATACAAAATTGCAACTCCTCTGCTTTTACTGTGTCCGGAAGCAGTAGCCCTAAAAAAGAAGATTATCCTAATTACATGGCACCGGATGGTGAGAATTTCCGTGGTATTAATGCCGCTAGGGTGTTAAGTGCAGAAAATAAATTTACGATTGATAAAACAATTGCTGCTGGGTATGACAGAAAATTATCAGCTTTTGAAATATTAATTCCAGCACTAGTCAGTTCATTTGAAAAAAATGTTTCGATTACGGATACATTGTATGCACAACTGTTGGAGCCGATTCAAACATTGAAAAAATGGGATTACTACTCCGCTGAAAATTCTGTAGCAACAACGCTTGCTATTGAATGGGCAGAGAAACTTACCGCAGCTTTTAGTAGAATAAATAAGGATGAAGGATTGGTAGACCAGGTAACAATGGTAAAAAAGTTTGCTGCTGCCGCCAGCAAAGCAGAACTGTTACCTCCACTATTGGCCGTAATAAAAGAGTTGAAAACAACATTCGGTAAATGGGAAATACCTTGGGGCGACATCAATCGTTATCAACGCATCTCTTCCGATATTGTTCAAAAATACAAAGATGATGAACCAAGTTTTCCGGTTGGGTTTGCGTCGGCATCTTGGGGACAGTTACCATCCTATAGTAGCCGTACATATACCGGCACTAATAAAAGATACGGCTATCATGGCAATAGTTTTATTTGTGCAGTAGAATTCGGTAAAAAAATAAAAGCCAAATCATTACTAGCGGGTGGCAATAGTGGCAATCCATTATCAACACACTTTACAGATCAGTTAGAAATGTATACAAAAGGAAAATTTAAAGATGTACTGTTTTACAAAGATGAGGTACTGAAGCACGCAGAGAGAACGTATCATCCTGGTGAGTAATTGTAACAACAAAAAAAGATTCATGAAAAAATTAATTTTCATTGCCGCAATCATTATGCTGCAAATACAATTTGCAACTGCGCAAAAAATTATGCCGCTTACAACCCCCGAGGCTGCTGGTTTTTCTTCCGAAAAGTTGAAACGGCTAGACAATGAAATGAATGATTGGGTAAAAAAAGAATGGATGCATGGCAGTGTAGCGCTCATCATTCGCAATGGAAAACTAGCTTATTACAAAGCGGCTGGTTATAACGACCTAGATACAAAGTTGGTCATGCAGAAAGAAAATATATTTCGCATTGCTTCGCAAACAAAAGCCATTACTAGTGTAGCCATCATGATGCTTTTTGAAGAAGGTAAATTTCAATTGGATGATGCGGTGTCCAAATATATTCCAGCATTTAATAAACAACAGGTATTAGATAAATTTAATGCCGCTGATACTACTTATACTACCATACCAGCCAAAAGCGATATTACCATCCGTCAACTTCTTACGCATACATCTGGACTTGGCTATGCTCAAATAGGATCCAAAGAAGCCAATGCAATTTATGCCAAAAGTAAAATTACTGCGGGTATCGGTGTGTACGATGGGAATCTGCTTGATGCCATGAATCGCCTTGCTGCATTGCCACTTATGCACCAACCCGGCGAAAAATGGACATATGGTTTAAACAGCGATTTGTTGGGTTGTTTGATAGAAGTTATATCAGGCATCTCTTTAAATGATTTTTTTCGCACCAGAATTTTTGAACCGCTTGGGATGACCGATTCATATTTTTTTATACCTGCACAAAAAGCAGCTCGTTTGGTAAATATTTATCGGGAAGATTCTACAGGACATTTAATAAAATCTACGGGCAATTTACTTAACGGGCCAACGGCTCCAAATTATCCACTGGTAAAGAGTAGCTATTATTCTGGTGGCGCCGGATTATCATCTACCATTTATGATTATGGAATATTTTTACAAATGCTACTGAACAATGGCGTGTACAATGGTAAAAGATTAATTAGCAGAAACACTGTACGCATTATGACGATGAACCAATTGGGTGATGTTGTTTTTCGTGGCGACGATAAGTTTGGTTTGGGGTTTCAACTTGTTACTGAAAAAAGCAGCGGTCGTACACTGGCACAGGCAGGCACCTACAGTTGGGGAGGTGCATTTTCCACTTCCTATTGGGTAGATCCTAAAGAAAAAATGGTGCTGCTTTTTTACCGCCAGTTGCAAAGCAGCACACATGGCGATGTGGTAGAAAAATTCAGGGCCTTAACGTATGCTGCTATCAATGATTAAATGAGATGTAGGTTGTTACTGGCTGAAAAAATTTGCATACCCTAAAACACTTCCTTTTTTAATTTTCTATAAGATTTTGCATACATAATCTTTTTTATGACTATCCTTTAATGGGTGCAAAAGAATTTTATGTACGAAATACACAATCTATAATTATTAAAGGGGTAGATAAAAATGATATTTGTGTTTTCTTCTGTGAATCTGTGACAAGAATATTGCCAAGGATTCACAGAAAAGTTGTTTTGTATATGATCTTTTACCTTTTACAAAAATAAAATATAGATAAAATAAATAAATTTATGTAGGCAAATTCTTTAAATGAAGGACGAATTCTATACAGTTTATATTTAATTTTCTAAGAACTTATATTCCTTGCACCTAAAATTGGATAGCTATTACCTATAATATAAAAATTATCTATTAGAAGTGAACATCCATGGCACTTGCCAATCGTTTTTCATTTAGAAAAATGTAGTATTATCATAGGTAAAAATAGTTATATCAAATAATAATTGACTATTTTACAGCTCCTTTTAATTAATCCTTTATAGAAAACAGGGAATGATAGGTAACAGACAATAATACTTTAATAATTAAAATTGTAAAATGAAAAATTTTTTCATTGGTATTTCTAAGCCCTTTTTCGCAAAATTAATGTTGGTTCTTTTTTTCTTTTCCACTTCAATGGCGGTACAAGCACAAAAAGAAGTAGCGATTGCAAAGCAGCATCTCTATAAAATTGCAACAGAACAAAAACTTGCTCCAACCGATATTTCTGAAATGAAAATATCAAGCCAATATTTATCTCCTACCACAGGTTGGTATCATATTTATTTTAACCAAACCTTTCAAACAGTAGAAGTGTACAATGCATTGATGGGAGTAACTTTAAAAAATGATAAGGTTGAATGGGTAGCCAATAGTTTTGTACCCTCGCTTGCATCAAGACTTACATCTAGCAATACCAATATATCTTTAAACGCAAAAGATGCTTTACAAAAAGCAGCTGCATCTGTAAACATTTTAGCAAACAATACTACACTACTAAAGGAAATAAGTTCTTCAATACTTGACAATGGCAAAGTAGGCAAAGTTGTTTTTGAAGATAAAAGTATATCCAATGAAAATATAGAAGTAAAATTATATTGGCTACCTTATGAAAATAAAGAGGGGGAAAAAATTGTTTCTTCCATTGCACTTACATGGAACGTTCGAATTACAACCAAAGATGGCAAAAATAGCTGGAGTGTACATGTAGATGCAAACACAGGAAATATTTTACAAAAAATAGATGAAGTGATTCACTGCGATTTTGGTGTGCCAAATCATACACACAAAACCGGTATATGTAAAGAAATAAATACCACACAAAATGAAATAACATCTTCGCCGACTGCAAATGGATACACTGTTTTTGATTATCCATTAGAAAGCCCAATACATGGAAGTAGAACAATTTCCACAAACCCTTATACAAGATTTTTACCTGCTACCATGGGACCAGGTGCTACCAATGGATGGCACAATGATGGCACTACCGATTATACCAATACACGTGGAAACAATGTGTGGGCAAAAGATGATCTCGCCAACGACAATGAAACAACCATTGGCTCTAGCCCTAGCTCTGCAACGTTGGATTTTAATTATCCCTACACACTGGGTACAGCCACTGCTGCTGCAAACTTAAATGCTGCTATTACCAATCTTTTTTATTGGAACAATGTAATACACGATGTACTTTGGCGGTATGGTTTTGATGAACCGAGTGGCAATTTTCAAAAAGACAACCTTGGCAAAGGAGGATTAGGTAACGATTTTGTACAAGCAGATGCGCAAGATGGAAGTGGAACAAGCAATGCAAATTTTAATACGCCGGTAGACGGAGGCAACGGCCGTATGCAAATGTATATATGGGCCAATGTAGGTAGCCCTCTGTATCAGCCCGATTCTGATTTTGATAACGGAATTATAGCGCATGAATACGGTCATGGCTGGTCTATTCGTCTTACGGGCGGACCAGCAAATTCAAGTTGCTTGCAAAACGCAGAGCAAGGTGGAGAAGGATGGGCAGACTACAATGGACTGATGTTAACCACCAATTGGGCAGCACTTACTCCTACCCTTGCTAGTGCAAATATTCCAAGAGGTATTGGAACCTACGTATTGGGCCAAACAACCTCAGGAATTGGTATTCGTCCTTATCGTTATTCATATGATAAAGCAAATATAAACAATGCGGTAACCTATGGTAAAGTAGCAGATGCAACCAATTTTTCTCTACCACACGGCATAGGTTCTATATGGGCCACTATGTTATGGGATATGACTTGGGAAATAATTTTACAAGATAATTTTATAGCACCTAATATTTATGATGTTCCTACCATTGTTACAAATATGAGGGGCAATATTGCAGCTTATAAATTGGTAACAGAGGGCTTGAGGTTACAGGCTTGCAGCCCTAGTTTTGTGCAAGCAAGGGATGCCATTTTGCAAGCCGATGCATCACTATTCGGTGGCCGTTATAGATGTGCGATAGGTAGGGCATTTGCACGCCGAGGCTTGGGTTTAAATGCTTCTACGGGCGCTTCTACCAATGATAGAATTGTTACAGAAGATTTTACCAACTTTTCTGCACCCGCATTAAATTCCGCTACAAACAACACAATATGTTCGAAGCAAGCTTTTGTATATACTGCTACTACTGGAGCAGTAGGTACTTATACTTTTAATTGGACCAGAGCTGTGGTTGCTGGTATTAGCAATTCAGCTGGAAGTGGCAGTTCTGCTAACGTAAACGAGGTTTTATTAAACACTACTTCGAGCCCTATTACGGTGGCTTATCTATTTTATATTACACCAAACAATTGTGGAGGAGCACCTGATCCTCAAACAGTAAATGTGCTTGTAAATCCATCTATTACGCCTATTGTAAATACATACAATATTTGCCGAAATGAAACTGTACCGAGTGGACAGGGATTGGTAGCGCCTCCAATTGCAAGTAATAATGTAAATGGTATTATAGCTACTGGCGCAACTTATACCAGAAGTAATGGTACCAATCCGACTGTTTATGCAGCCGCTACAACTAATGGCTCAAGTGTGTTCTACAAAACTTTTACTTTTGTTGCACCTACAACTGCAGCAGTTACATTTTCTACCACTGCTGCTGCACTTGCTCCTGGAACAGCAGATGATACGTATATGTCATTATACCAAATTTCTTTTACCCCAACTACGCCAGCTATAAATTTTTTACGAGACGATGATGATTCAGGAGCTGGTTTATTATCCTCGTTTACCCATAATCTTACCGCAGGCACTACTTATATTATTGTTGTAAGTACTTATGCAAATGGAGTAACAGGAAGTTTCTCTTTACAATCAACAGCCAATATCTTCTTTGGCACAAATAATTGGTATCTCAATGCAACAGGTGGTGCTCCCTTGGCTACTGGGGAAGTTTTTAATCCCGTAGGTGTTGCTGGTTCCGGTATAACAAATACTGCAACTGTGGGCACAAGCACATTTTATGTTGGCAATGCGCAGTATCCAGATTGCCGTTCTTTGGTAACGTTCATTATTCGACCTACTATCTTATACGTAAATGCCAACGCTAGTGGAACCAATGATGGTAGTTCTTGGGCAAATGCTTTTACAACATTGCAACCAGCAATATCATCTGCAGCTACCTGCACAGGATCGCAGGTATGGGTGGCAGCGGGTACGTACAAACCCACCACTACTTTAGACAGAACGGTAAGTTTTTCTATGAGAAATAACTTAGGCATTTATGGTGGTTTCCCAAATACCGGCAACCCAATTTTTGCACAAAGAAACCCTACAATAAATATTACAACCCTTAGCGGAGATATTGGTGTTGCAGGAAATACAGATAATAGCTACCATGTAATAAGCAACGCTGCAGGCATTGATAATACAGCCATACTAGATGGTTTTGTTATAGCAGATGGAAATGCAAATACAGCTGGCAGTTTTAGAAATGTAGGGGGAGGCTTATTCAACAATGCTGGAGCTGCGTTAGATAAATGCAGTCCAAGAATAGACAACTGTATTTTTGCAAACAACAATGCCTTAGATAATGGAGGTGCGGTTTATAACAATGCAATAAATGGTACTTCGAACCCTGTATTTACCAATTGTATATTTAATAATAATACTGCTGCAAATGGTGCTGCATTGTACAGCGATGGTACCGCTGCAGGTACTGCTAGTCCGATTTTTACTAACTGTACATTTGTAAATAATAGTGCAGGCACAGATGGTGCTGTTGCATACAATTTTTGTAGTACAGGTAACTGTGTACCTACATTTTCGAACTGTATTTTTTGGAACAATGGGGGCGTAAAGACCTTCTTTAATAATAATGCAACTACATCTGTAAAATATAGTTTGCTAGAACCATCGGTTATTAACTATACAAATGTAGCAGGCAATATTAACAGCAATATTTCTCCCTTTATTTTACCGATGGATTTTCGTTTAAAAGATTCGTCTACTGCTGTAGATGCAGGAACATCAATAGGCGCACCAACAACTGATTTAGATTTAATAACCAGAACAACGATACCAGATATGGGTGCCTACGAAAATGTACAAGCTTGTGTTGGTTCAAATAAAGTATATACTTCGGATGTAAATGGCACAGCATATCAATGGCAAAGAAATGATGGCAGTGGGTATGTAAATATTGCTGATGGAAGTTTGTACAATAATGTTACAACGAGTAAACTCACTATTATAAACCCAGCAAGTATTACAACTGGTACAAAGTTTCGTTGCATGGTTACCAATGGTGGAATTACTTACAGCTCCGAAAATACCATGCGCTTTTACAACCGTTGGCAAGGCACAATGGATAACAATTGGCTAAACCCTGCCAACTGGAGTTGTGGTTCTTTACCCGACCAATATGTAGATGTAATAGTACCTAGTGCAAAAACGATTTATCCTTTGGTAAATGTAGCTGGCAGCATCAGAACTTTACAAACCGAAACAGGTAGTAGTGTAACAATTGCTACAGGTGGTAATTTGATAGTGGTGGGGCAATAATAACATTAATAAAGAAAATAAAAGAGGCTAATGAATATTGGCCTCTTTTTCATTTTTGCTATTATGCAACACTCGGCGAAATGAATTTACTGAACTGCAAATAATTTCTTCCTTTCTTTTTTTGAATATTTTGTTTCAATTAAAATAACACCGTTTACGCCATCTGGACCATAAATAGCAACCGCTTTGGCATCTTTTAATACATTTATTGATATTATTTTCTTT
>JANMGS010000218.1:0-1929 GCA_031374745.1 Ferruginibacter sp.
CACCATTACAGCCGCTTTTCTATAAATATATCCAAAAATGGGTACTTTGGCCATTTCAGCTTTTGCCAACACTCGTATTGGCTGGTGGCGCAGCGCCTTCATTATTATTGGAATATCTATATAAGAAATATGGTTAAAAACAAATATAACAGCATGGTCTTTTGCTTTGGGTGCTTCAAAAATGTTTTTGTGTAATATGCCCCAAAAAAACATAGCCACATCTGCCCATATTCTACAAAGACTATAAATCAAATTACCTCCTCTTATTTTGCCAAAAAATGAAGCAATAATTACGAAAGGAAATAATATCAACATTACTGCTATAAAAACAATAAATGCATAAATACTGTAAATAATACCAAAGAATTTTCTCATAAAACTTTCTGAAATACGAATATACAAATACATTTTGGGGAGATAAGTTTGTACATCGAAATTGAATGATACTATTATCACCAAATCATCTCCACCAAATACACATTGCCATTGATCTCCACCTCGCCTTGCACATATGAGCCCATAAGCTTTGCACCGAGCGGACTTTGCGGACTAATAGCAACCACTGGAATATCATCTACCAATGTTTTTCCCAAGGCTACACTCATAAAAAAATAACCTTTGTTTGTTTTTACCAGACTACCATGTACAATTTTTGTTGTGTTGGTTACTGTAGCTATGTTTTCCAAAACTGCCTTTTGCTCCAAAGCATCTTGCAACTGGATTCGCTTATTTGCTTGCTCTATTTGCAACATCGCAAGAGCAGTTTCATGCTTATCGCCTGCTGTGCTTTTGGTTTCGTTGCTACCACTTTCTTTAAGGTCGGCAAGGGTTTGTTGCAGCATGGCTACTTTGGTGGACACAGCGATTTGGTAGTGGGTAAATATTTTTTGTTTGAACTGCATGTGCAGTAAAGATACATATACAATAATTGTGAGAATGTATATTCATCCCCCTTTGCTCATCAATACTTAGGGGAGTTTATATAAAATCAAAATTAAATTAAAATACCATTTTTTTTTCATAACTATTTCTTGAACAACTATTTTCAATTTTGATATATAAGCTATTTCCAGGTACTACATTTAACAATTATTGGAAAACAAATTAATTAAATGTATAATTTGTGATAAAGACATACCCATTGTGTAAAAATTTTATGCTAGGCAATGCTGTATAAAAAGGAGCTTAAAAATACCATTCTTAAAATTGAAAATACAATACTACTTTCTTTACGTAGATTTACGTCCATAAAATCCTTAAAGAGGATGTACCATTTTAAACTAACTTGAATTATGACATTAAAATTGATGAAACAAGGCATATTGCTTTTATTATTGTTAATTGGGCAATGCTTGTATGCCCAAATTCCAACCACCACTCCTGCCGCACCGGGTGCACCAACTGCAGGTCCAGCAGCTCCTAAAGCAGGTCCCAAACCATACAAAGAAGTAATAACTGAAAAAGCAAAAACTCAGAAAGGGCTATTTATTGTACACAAGGTAGAAGATAAATATTATTTTGAAATACCAGCAACACTTATAAACAAAGAGATAATGTGCATAACACGTTATAGCAAAACGCCTGCAAGTGCCGGTAAATATGGTGGCGAAAAAGCCAATCAAACCGTATTGCGCTTTGAAAAAGGCCCAGATAACAAAATATTTGTGCGTACGGTTTTAAATATTGTTCAGAGCCCCGATAGCACACAACCTATGTTTAAAGCTGTAGCTAACTCCAATGTAGATCCCATAGCACAGGCATTTGACATAAAGGCCTATAAAAAAGATAGCGTAAACAATACAGAAAATGCAGTTATTGATGTAACAGATTTTTTTAAAGGCGACAATTTAATCGTTTCTATTGATGCACGTAGTAAACGTAGTTTTGGCTTAAATGCTATTGCAGCAGATAGATCCTATATTGATGCCA
>JANMGS010000219.1:0-2926 GCA_031374745.1 Ferruginibacter sp.
ATCGGCTATTATTGGTGCATTTGAAAACAACTATGCATTGGATGTACTAAAAACTCCAAAACAAAGAAAAGTTGGAATTTATGTATTGAGCGCTGTGCAAGCACCTTCTGTTATAATAGAAGCTGGTTATATTACCAATAAAAAAGATGCAGCTTATCTCACATCGGCTCTTGGTCAAGAAACTTTTGCCAACAATGTATTAAATGCCATTAATAATTTTGTAAAGAGCAATGACTTTCAAACGAACAACTATAACCAAGGTAGCGAAGCCGTAAAACCATTGGACGAAATAGTTGCCATGAGCAATTACACTACCAATACAAACGAAAATGTAGCCAATACCCGTTATGATGATACCATATTATACAAAGGGAGAAAGATAAAGCTATTTGAAGTAAAAGCGGATGCTCTTAGCGGAAAGAACGAAAAAGTTACCTTGTATTTTTATGATAATACTTCCGCTGTGATTACTGTAGCAGAGGCAAAAAGAATTGGGCTTACAATGCCTACGGGTATAACAAAAGTTACTTCGCATAACAAAACAACCTACCCAGATACACTTGCTTGGTCTGGCAATGATGTACAAGATCATAGAAGATTGGTTTTTACACAGACAGAAATCCCACCAGCATTCCCCGGCGGCGATGAGGCATGGAAAAGTTATTTAATGAAAAATGTAAATGCTGCAATACCAGTAAATGAAAAATGGGCTGCGGGTTCGTATAAAATTCTAGTGAAATTTATTGTAGAAAAAGATGGCTCCTTAACAAATTTCACTACTCAAAATTATATGCAATCTAAAACAGCACAACATTGCATTGATATTATTAAAAATGGTCCGAAATGGATACCGGCCAAACAAAATGGGAAAACGGTAGTAGCCTACAGAAGTCAACCAATAACTTTTGTAATAGCTGGAGAAAATGATGTAAAAAAAGAAGTAAGCAATATTGAACCTGTATTTAAAATTGGCAATTTGCTTCCGGGCAATGTAAAAGTGGAAGATTTTAAAGCAGCTAAAAATATTATACTAAAAGATGGTTACAAGCTACTAGATTATTCAGTATATTTTTCGGGCAATGGATTTCCAAACGCTACTTTAGTAAAATTAACCGGGAACAATATTTCTGCGTTAAACGAACAAATAGCAAAATGTGCTGCTGGAACAAAGATTGTATTTACTGAAATTAAATTAAGTGATAATAATGGAAAAAGGACATTAGAAGATCAAGCCTATTTGCTTTACTAATTATAATATACAAATATTTATGAGGCACCAAAAAAGTGCATTCTATAATGCAGCATTTTGCAAACAGGGTTGTCAACCTTTCCACGATACATTTATTTTGAAATTACTAATAAAGGTTGACAACCCTTACGAGGTTTTTTATCAGCGCATCACAAAAAGATGCGTTATTTTAATTTTAGATATTTATCTTCAACAAAAATTTTTATAAATGTCTAAATCAATATTTCTTGCAGTACTGTCTTTTTTGCTGGCACACAATTTTATCGCAGCGCAAAACAACGCCGTATTGCCTGAAAAACTTAAAACCACCATTGTGCTTAAAACCCAATCGGACGTTACTGCACAGGCCAATGGCATTAAATGTGGAACCATTTTAGTTGAAATTGATACGACTGTTACCGTATCGCCAAAATATGCGTATTTGAGTATCGATTTTGCAGATGTAGAAGGCACCAACCAATTGGAAGTAATGATGGGCAATAATATTGTTTGGATATTTGATAAAACAGGGAAAGAAATTGTTATTAAAGAAAGGTTTCTAAAAAGAACCAATGCCACTATGGGAGCCAATATGGTAAAAATGCTGGTAAAAATACCTTATCGTTTAAAAACGGATAACAATCAATATACCATTCATTATCGCTGGGAAACCAAGGATAAGAGCAAGAATTTGGATTTGATTACGACGAGATAAAAAGCCTACTTCCTCTTAGCCCAGGTTTGTGTCCTCACGAACCTTTCGATTTAATTAACTCTATTTTTTGGTTACTCAAATTTTCATAAAAAATACTTTCAAATTCAAATAACTATATTTTACTTACATATTATCGCATATTTTAACCTTAGCCTACGGTTCGTGGGGACACCATAACTGTTCGGAAGAAAAAATATGTCGCTCCTACGGAGCTCATATTATGTTTTATTGTTCATTTCTACTGGCATGTCGCCTCTAACGAGGCTAAATACTTTCAAATAATAGCTCCAGAGGAGCGACATATTAGTAGAAAGGTATTAATAGTAGGGAGTTAAAGCTCCAGGGGAGCGCCATGTAAAGCTATTTGCATAATCTTACGAACAGTTATGGTGGGGACACGATCCGAGGCGCTGGAAAAAACCTGAGTAAATCTGAAAAATCTGTGAGCCAAAAATTAAGCGTGTTCTCAGCCTTGGCGGCATACAACTACAGCATTATACGGAACAGTCCCGCCCTAATGCGGGAAGACCGGACAAATGCTCCTGCTTGCAGCATGCTCACAGCCCGCATTTGTTTTTTTATCAATAAGTAATTTCTGTTTCTCCCAGTTTTATAACCAATTCCTTTTTATCACTCGCTTCTACCCTACCAATTATTTGTGCCGCTATCCCAAATGAGGTGGCAGTATCTATCATCTTTTGAGCATCCTCTGCAGCGCAATAAATTTCGAGCCTACAACCCATGTTAAACACTTCGTACATTTCTTTTGGGCTGCTGCCACTGCTTTTGGCAATGATGTTGAAAATCTCTGGGGCTTCAAAAAGATTGTCTTTTATGATCTTAAAATTACCTGGCAAATACTTCAAACATTTGGTTTGTCCACCGCCACTGCAATGTATGAGTCCATGTATTTTTTCGAAATGGTTTTGCAACAAATCTTTGAGCACAGGCGCATACGTACGTGTAGGGCTTAGCAATAATTT
>JANMGS010000583.1:0-1786 GCA_031374745.1 Ferruginibacter sp.
AAGCCAATAGTTTATAATCCCGCAATACACTTGTCCGAACAGTTCTTACCCGGTCTATATCTCTTAGCAACAGGGCAATTGCTTCCTGATGCCTGTTTTGTTGTATTCTAAGCAATGCTATGTAATAATCAGGTTCTAGAATACCTGCAGGTGAGCTAACAATAATTTGATTTTGATTGACCAATTGCCAGGATAGCCGCAACAGCGAATCTGCCACATCCAACTCCCCCTTTTTAATATTGTATAAAGAGCGTATTTGTAACAAATATGCTTTAGTGGGGCTATTAGACGAATAAAGCTCTGCCATTGTTAAATAATAATCCACACTGTCTAATTGATTAGAGATGATTTTAGCTTTTGCCATATGCCTGGCTGTGTAAAGGCTGTAATCTCCCGGCCTGCTTTTGCCAATTTCATTGTAATAACGTAAAGCTACCTGCAAGGATATTTCTCCTGCTTTAATCGCCTTTTCATAATCGCCCATTTGTAAATAGAAATCGCACAATAGCCCTGTATTATTTATCCAGATTGCTTTTGTGTTTATAGACTGAATTCCAAAATAAAGCTCGCCAATTAGACTACTATCAATATAGCTGATAGATTTTTTTATATTATAAATAGCCGGTTCATACAAACCGATGATTCGGTAAAATCCGGATAATACATAATAGCAGGTGCCTATTCCACTACTATCATTATTTTTTTTGTAGCTGTTCAGTTTTTCAGCAAAAAAAATAAAGCCTTCGGAAAGTTTGGATGAAGTGCGGTAAGGCAGCCGTAGTTCAACTAAAAATCTTGTACGCAGTATTTTAGCATGGGGTGTTTTGCTGGTTTCTAATTTTTCCAGGTTTATCTTACCATAATCAATGGCTTTTATTTTATCTGATGCAGATAAAACAGAGAAGATATTAGTTTTTATAACATAGCAAAGTTCTTCGTCAGTTCCGTTTTTAAATATTTCAGCTACTTTTTCAATCTTGGTTATGTGAGCATCAGTTAAAACGGCAGTGTTGATTAGCTTCCTTGCTGAATTGAACATAGCTGTATCCAATCCTTTTGCTGTTTTGCTTTTGCCGAGTAGGGAGATGATGGAGTCCACACGGGATTGCTGGGCAGTTGTACACAAGGGAAGCAAAACAAAGAAGGATAATTTTAGTAATAGTTTCATATAATTATTTTTATCAATCAATTTTTTTAATGCCGCAAAACTATTCTGCGGAATGGGTTTATATCGGTAATTGAATAATAAACTCACTTCCTTTACCTTCCTTCGTCTCCACCTTCAACTCACCACCATGTGCTTTTACAATATCATAACTCAAACTCAATCCTAATCCTGTTCCTTGTCCGGTTGGTTTGGTGGTAAAGAAGGGTTGAAAAATTTTATCAAGAATTTTTTGAGGGATGCCGTTGCCGTTGTCTTTTACACTAATTAAAACTTCGGCCCCCCTGCCCCCCGAAGGGGGGTTCTTGGAAGTCCTCACTGTTACAATTGGTTCATAGTTGGCTAGTCCCTGTTTTGATTTTTCATTGATTACGTAGAAAGCATTGGTAATTAAATTTAAAACCACCCTTCCAATATCCTGGGGAATGATATTAATGTTACCAATGCTTTCATCAAAATCAGTTTTCATCGTTGCATTGAATGATTTTTCTTTTGCCCTTAACCCATGATAGGCTAGTCGTAAGTATTCATCGGCCAGTTTATTGATATCGGTTGGCTCCTTTTTACCACTGCCACTACTGGAGTGTTGCAGCATTCCTTTTACTATCGCATCTGCTCTTT
>JANMGS010000278.1:0-3681 GCA_031374745.1 Ferruginibacter sp.
TCGCCATCTGCACCACGGCTATTGTGGTTGCTACCTATAGTAGCACCAGCAGCCATATTGCTTTGCCCCATTACCAAGGCGGCACACAAAAATGAATTGTTGTGGTGTTGCTCGTGATTGGGAAATATTAAAGAATTCAAAACCTCACAACAAGAAATGGTTGAATTATTTCCCAAATATGAATTGATAAGCCTAGCACCATATTTTAATTGTGAATGCGATGCCATAATAAAACGCACCGCTTTTACACCATAGAAAATTCTGCAACCATGCCCTACTATTCCATTCACCAATTCGCAGCCTTCGCCTACCTGGCTTTTGCGTGCAGCATCACTGTTAATGGTTACATTTTTTATTTTATTGGCGCCTTTCAAATACGCATCGGCACCTATCCAAGTATCTTTTATAATGCCACAATTTTTTATTACGGTACGTTCGCCCACTTTACCATAATATCCTCTTTTTTCGTCTAATTCTTTTTGGGTAAATTGTTTAAACTGCTCCATCAGATCAGCTTCATCCCTATACTTACTCCATAAATAGGCATCACCAGGCAACATACCATTAAATGGCAATATACTTCTACCGCCATTTTCATTGCACACTTCTACCCACGATCTTATGCTTTCAGTCTCCCCTTCTTTTATGATGCCATTGCCAAACTTAGCATGATCCGTGCATGCTAGTTCATTTACGTTTGCAATCATTACATCGTTTGCAATAATGTAATGGCTTAAAAAATTTACATTGTCTATGCAAATATTGTCACCAAGGTCACAACTTATAATAGTGCTATTGTATAAGCCAACGGGCATTCTAAAATTATGAAACTCCCTGTAAAATGGCTGTAATTCACCTATACGTACTAAGCCATAAAACTTACAATTTTTTATAAGGCCCGCAGTAAAACTTTCTGAAACCAATATATTATTCCAATTATCAGATGTGTTTCTGTTGTGTATAAGTGTATCTAATTCCAAGGCAGTAAGTGCACGGTATTTTCTGCCATTGTTTTGTATATCTCTTATGTGGTATTCGTTTTCGCCAGTTGGAATATACTTGGATTCCATAAAATTATAACCAAGCTCTTCTACTGGATGTGTTTTTATAATATTCATGTGAGAGAAGTATTGAGTATTTAGTACTTAGTATTGAGACAAGCAATTCTTTAAATATTAAGTTACATAGTTTATTTTAGCGTTTTTAAACCTCGCCCCAGCCTCTCTCTAGCAAAAAAGGCGGGCAGTCTAAATAGAGAAACCACCCTCCGATACTTTAAAATGATTTCCATTTTCTCAGAGTTCAAAAGTCCCCCTTCGGGGGATTTAGGGGGCTTACTCCACTGTCACACTCTTAGCCAAGTTCCTTGGCTTATCTACATCAATATCTTTAGCTACACCAACATAATAGGAAAGTAATTGCAAAGGAACAACACTGATAATAGGTGCAATCAATTCATCGGCAGTAGGTATTGAAATAAAATCATCACTAAGTGTTGGACTAATATCATCCCCTTCTGTGATGATAGAAATTATTTTTCCTTTACGGGCTTTTATTTCTTGCATGTTGCTTACAATCTTTTCGTGGTACGAATCTTTTGTAGCAATAAAAACCACCGGCAAATTTTCATCTACCAATGCTATAGGACCATGCTTCATTTCTGCAGCTGGGTAACCCTCTGCATGTATATAAGAAATTTCTTTTAGCTTAAGAGCACCTTCCAATGCAATCGGAAAATTATATCCTCTACCCAAAAATAAAAAGTCTCTAGCGTCTTTATATTTTAATGCAATGGCTTTTATATGCGCTGCATTTTTAAGAATGGCATCCACTTTTTCTGGCACATCTGCAAGCTCTGCTAGCAAGTGCAAATAACGTTCTTGGGTAATGGTACCTTTTTGAATGGCTATTCGAAGCGCCATCATCATTAACACAGCAAGTTGCCCTGTAAATGCCTTGGTAGATGCTACTCCAATTTCGTGGCCCGCATGTGTGTATGCGCCAGCGTGGCTTATGCGTGCAATAGATGAGCCTACCGCATTTACCACCCCAAAAATAAATGCGCCATTTTCTTTTGCCTTTTCCAATGCAACCAACGTGTCTGCTGTTTCGCCACTTTGTGATATAGCAATAATTACATCGCCTTTGTTTACAATCGGATTTCTATACCTAAACTCCGATGCATATTCTACCTCCACTGGTATCCTACAAAGTTCTTCAATAATATATTCTGCTACCAAACCCGCATGCCAGCTCGTTCCACAGGCCACAATCATTATTCGGTCAGCATTTTTTATTTGTTCTATATTGTCATCAATACCCGCCATGGTTATGGTGCCAGCTTCTGCATTCAAGCGCCCACGCAAGCAATCTAGAATGGTACTCGGTTGCTCATAAATTTCTTTGAGCATAAAATGATCGTAACCGCCTTTTTCAATAGCAGCAAGTTCCATGTCTAATTTTGTAATAAAAGGTGTTACTTTTTCATTACCCAAATTTTTAAGTATCAATTCATCTGGGCGCACAATGGCCAATTCATAATCGTTTACATAAACTACTTCTTTGGTGTATTCAATAATCGGTGATGCATCGCTCGCCAAAAAATGCTCACCCTTGCCTATACCAATTACGAGTGGGCTTCCTTTGCGTGCTGCTATAATTGTTTCAGGATCTTTTTCATCTAGCAATAAAATACAATATGCACCGGTAATTCTTTTTAATGCAATACGCACGGCTTCTTCCAATGTGCAATCATTGTTCAATAAAATATCTTCAATAAAATTGAGGAGTACTTCTGTATCGGTATCACTAGTAAACGTATAATTTTTACTGAGCAATTCTTTTTTTAGTTGCGCATAATTTTCAATAATACCATTGTGTATCATGCTAAGCCTACCCGTGCTACTTGAATGCGGGTGGCTATTTCTATCACTCGGCTCACCATGCGTAGCCCAACGGGTATGCCCAATGCCTATATGTGCATCTACATTTACACCAACCAAACTCTCCTCCAGCTCAGCTACTTTTCCTTTCTTTTTATACACATCCAACTTGCCATTGTGTAGCAAAGCCACGCCACTACTATCGTAGCCTCTGTATTCCAATCTTTTCAATCCTTTCAAAATAATGGGGTATGCCTGCCTTGGCCCCGTATAACCTACAATTCCGCACATAAATATATAATTAAGTTTATCTATTGTTTTCGACTTGCAATATTATTGAAAATTGGGGGTTGTACCTATTTTATCCAACTTTAAAATCCAGCTTTAGCCTTTTTTTATAACGCACAGAGACTAATCAAGGTGTGGGGCTGTGGGCACAGGTGGTTTTGGCAGCAGTTGTTCGTGCCATTCGCTTGTACTCCTCGGCCTCGTTCCTCGGCCTGTGGGGTACCGCTTCTGTCACGCAGCCATTGGGCGGTAAATTTTTTTTCAGCTTTTTGGGTGGAGTAGATGGGAGTGGAGATTGATGAAAGCCAAATACCACGAAGTGGTTAAATTTCCATAGCCATGGGTGAAACCCATGGCTATGGAAAAATATTTGCGGCAACCCTGAAAGGTTTGAAGACAAATTAATAATGTTGGAAAGTATTAAAGTTCATTGAATAAAATAATCTGTAGAAAAAAAGATAGAAAAGCTTTTATAAAAAGAAACCTAAAGCGACTTTAACCTTTTCATAAA
>JANMGS010000323.1:0-1504 GCA_031374745.1 Ferruginibacter sp.
ATGCAATTATGAAACCAAATAACCATTTGATTTGTTAAAATGCTTTTATGAAATGAGCCATAACAAAGGTTGATACAAACGAAATGGTCAATGGCGAATTCCATGTGGCTAAAAAAAATTAAAATGAATACATGAAAGTATTATAATTTTTTTAAACTGGTATAATATTATACCATTTCAGCAAGAAGTATTTACTTAATCTATAAAAATCTTTTTTACAACCTGCAAGTTTACATGATGTATAATATCATTTTTGCGCCTTACAATTTTGAAGCGAAAATTTTAAAAATCAGTAATCTTATCCCAATAAATGAAGCTTTGGTACTAAAATTTGCGAAAAAGTTTGAACCTAGGACGAAATGCGATTAAAAGACTTCTTGTGATTTAAGTGTTGCAAAACAAACAATATGATGTTTATATTATAGAAAAATTAAGTGCTTTAACGAGTAGGGTATTTTAAAGTCTTTTAAAATGCATTTCAAGTCCCTCTTTCGGAGGGATTTAGGGAGGCTTTTTATCTTACCTTTGCAGCCGAATTAAAATAATATGAGCGTACAATATTTGTCTGAACAAGAAATAATAAGAAGAGAAAAACTTGCCGAACTTACCAAACTTGGTATAGATGCTTACCCTGCAGCATTGTATCCTGTAAACATAACAGCCGCTACCATAAAAGAAACCTACAAAGGCGAAGAAAACAAGGCCGACTTTGCAGATGTATGCGTAGCCGGACGTATAATGAGTGTACGTGATATGGGCAAAGCCAATTTTGCTGTATTGCAAGATAGTACTGGTAAAATACAATTTTATATAAAGCAAGATGATATTTGCCCAGATGAGGACAAAAGTATGTATGCCAATGTTTGGAAAAAATTAGTAGACATTGGTGATTTTATTGGTGTAAAAGGTTATGTATTTACTACAAAAACGGGTGAGACTTCTATTCATGTAAAAGAGTTCACCATACTGAGTAAATCATTGCGCCCGCTTCCAATTGTAAAAGAAAAAGATGGCGAATCGTTTGACGAAGTAACAGATCCTGAATTTCGTTACCGCCAGCGCTATGCAGATCTTATAGTAAACCCTGCTGTAAAAGAAGTATTTATTAAGCGTACTAAAATGATAAATGCCATTCGTGCATTTTTAAATGAACGCGGCGCATTGGAAGTAGACACACCTGTTTTGCAAAGCATACCTGGTGGTGCAGCAGCAAGGCCTTTTTCCACACATCACAATGCATTGGATGTACCCATGTATATGCGTATAGCAAACGAATTGTACCTTAAAAGACTTATCGTAGGTGGATTTGAATGGGTATATGAGTTTAGTAGAAATTTTAGAAACGAAGGAATGGACCGCACGCACAACCCAGAGTTTACAGTATTGTAATTTTATACCGCTTACAAAGATTATGAGTGGATGATGGATACTACCGAGCAATTATTGGAAAAAACCGCCGTAGCCACTAATGGAATACCTACTGTGATGATGGGAGAAAACGAAA
>JANMGS010000334.1:0-9065 GCA_031374745.1 Ferruginibacter sp.
CTCACCAAAAGAATACAATTGCTCTAAATAATTTACGGAGATGCCCGTTTCTTCAAGTAATTCTCTTCTCACGGCTTGTTCCAAGTTCTCATTTTCTAATACAAAACCACCTGGTATTGCCCAACTATTTTTAAATGGCTCGTATTTTCTTTTAATGAGCAATACAGATAACCCATCATTTTTAGAATACCCAAATACAATGGCATCTACTGCTACTTTAATAGAAGAAATATCGTTTTGCATTTGATAAAATTAAGAAAAGTAAAAAAAGTCTGTATCTTTTATTGAAAATTTTGGCAATAGTATTGAATTACTTGCAAATTCATTGCACACAATTCATTAGAACCCATAAAAAAACCCCACATTTCTGTGAGGCTGTTGTGGGAGTTACAGGAGTCGAACCTGTGACCCTCTGCTTGTAAGGCAGATGCTCTAAACCAACTGAGCTAAACTCCCAAAATAAAAAAATTGAACCTGTGACTCTCCCGACTTTAAAGTCGGGATGCTCTAAACCAACTGAGCTAAACTCCCTTCTGATAATATGAAAGTACTTTTTTAATACTCCCTTTTCATTTTCGGATTGCAAAGATAGGGATGTAGCTTTTTATAGACAACTTTTTTATAAAATATTTTATCTAAACTTATTTTTAAGCGCTGCTAGTGCATCATCCATTGTTTCTGGTGCAGCTTTTTTTGCTTGTTCTTGAAAAATTGTCTGTTTTGGCTTGTTTGTCCACTGTCTATTATTGGCTTTTTCTTGCGGCCTATTAGGTAATACCTCTGTTTGCTTTATAGAGAGAGCTATTCTTTTACGAGCTACATCCACTTCCATTACTTTAACTTTTACTTGTTGGTTTAGTTTTAGTACTTCACTAGGATCTTGTATATACTTATGTGCTATCTCAGACACGTGTACCAGTCCATCTTGTTTTACACCAATATCGACAAATGCTCCAAAACGAGTTAGGTTTGTTACTATACCTGGCACTTCCATTCCTACATGTACATCTTCAATTGAAAATATTTGTGCAAATTCAAAAATTTGCACTCCACTCCTTGGATCCAACCCTGGCTTTTTTAATTCTGCAATAATATCATTGATGGTATGCTCACCAAAATTTTCATTTATATATTTTTTCCTATTGATGGTTGTAAGCAAACTTTCATTCCCTATTAATGTATTCACATCCGCATTAATATCTTTTGCCATTTGTTGTACGAGTGTATATGCCTCCGGGTGTACTGCACTTGCATCTAAGGCATCATCTGCGCCTGGTATGCGTAAGAACCCTGCACATTGCTCATAAGCTTTCCCGCCCAAGCGGGGTACTTTTAACAATTGCTTGCGACTAGTAAATTTTCCCTCCTGCTTTCTGTATGCAATAATATTTTCTGCAATCGTACTACCAATACCGCTTACATAGCTAAGCAAATGTTTGCTTGCTGTATTTAAATTTACACCAACAATATTTACACAACTTATCACAGTTTGATCCAATTTTTCTTTTAGCCTTGGTTGGTTTACATCATGCTGGTACTGCCCCACCCCAATACTTTTTGGGTCTATTTTTACCAACTCAGCCAAAGGATCCATTAACCTACGTCCTATACTTACCGCACCTCTTATGGTAATATCCTGATCGGGAAATTCTTGCCTTGCAATTTCCGATGCAGAGTAAATACTTGCTCCATCTTCATTTACCAAATAAACGGGGATGCCCAAATTTAATTTTTTTATAAACTGCTCCGTCTCTCTTCCGGCTGTTCCATCTCCAATGGCAAATGCCTGCACCTCATATTCTTTTACCAATGAACGAATAATATGCTCCGCTTCTTCCATTCTATTTTTTTCGTGCACGTAAATCAATGCGGTTTTTTGTAGTTCTCCTTTTTAGTCTATACAAACTAATTTACAAACTGTTCTATAACCCGGGTCTATTGCCAGTATCTTTTTGCTGCCCAATGGTGAACTCAATAACAACTGTCGCAAATTTTCTGCAAAAACATTGATGGCTTCTTCATCTGCTGCTGTTTTTAATGCCGTACGAAATTCTGTCTCCAAACTTGGTTGCAATAAACGGCGATAGCTGTCTTTTATAGCCTTGCGAATTTGATCGCTGCAAGAACTCATTCCTTTTATATATACATCTTCTATAATTTCCAACGCAATTTCTTCAAGCGGCTCTATGGCAACTTTTAAAAACCCTTCTAAAAATCCACGCAAAATAGCCAATGTTCTGTGTGATGGAATAGTAGAAATTTTTTCTGAAAAAGCATAATAATCTTTATACTTAATGGCTTCCGTTTCTTTATCTGTAATTATTGTACTTTTTACCAAACCTTCTTTTTCAAAAAACCTGCGCAGCTTTTCTCTTACAACAATATCTTCATTCACCGTTTCGGCAATAATATCTCGTGCACCTTGCAATGCGGCTTCTACGGTTAATACTTTTTCATTTATAAATGCAAGGGCTTCTTTATCTACATCAATATCCGTTTGCTCAAGCAGCATATCTGCCAGAGGTTGTAATCCATTCTCTCTAGCTACTACGGCTTTTGTTTTGCGTTTCTGTTTGTAAGGCAAATAAATATCTTCCAATTGGGTGATGGTAATGGCGGCATCTATTTTTGCTTGCAATTCCTCCGTCATCTTTCCTTGCTCCGTTATCGTTTTTTCAATAAATGTTTTGCGTTCTGCAAATTCATTCATCGATTTATTTTCATCTTGTATTTGTTGTATTTGTACTTCATCTAAAGCGCCGGTACTGTCTTTTCTATACCGTGCTATAAATGGAATGGTACTGCCTTCACTTAGTAATTGTAAAACCGTTTCTACTTGCGTAGGTTTTATTGAAAGTTTTTGTGCTATGAGGTTGTTGAACATATTTTTTTCGGTTACGAGCTTATTTTTTGGTTACGGGTTTTATGGTTGCGGGTTACGGGCCTGCCTGCCGGCAATGGCAGGTTGGTGAACTCCATTATTTTTGAACGGTTATTAACATTTGTTGTTTTTATTTTTTTTACGACAAAAGACAATAGCAATGTGCAGCTTCACAGGCGTCGCACATTTTATCTTACAATTTTTATTGAACATTTTTTTGGACCGCGAATGTAAGGGATGAATAGGAAACAAATAAATTAAAAAGACCAATGTGGGTAAACTTATTTAGAAGTAGATTTTATGAAAACAAGTCTGATTTAAAATAACCCGTAACCCAAAAACCCGTAACCTGCCTTTGCCGGCAGGCAAGCTCGCAACCTAATCAAAAACCACCTTCTTCTCCGGATTCATCTCCACATAATTATAAATACTGTTTCTTATAAAATCATTATCTGTAAATGGCTGTAAGGTATCCTTTAATATTTCAACCGATGAGAAATTTGTATCTGAAGGCACAAAACCCATTCCCCAAAAATTTCCTTTCTCTATTAAAAAACAGAGTTTCTCTTTTTCGTTTAATCCATTGTCTACCAAAGCAAAAGTAGGCAACTGTTCATGAAGAGTATTGATGGCATTTTTTACTCTACCATTATAATACAATGGCTCTTCTATAAACTCCATATCTTTTACAGTAATGGGCTGCTTGTCTACAAAACAAAGTTTTTCATTTAGCTCAAACTCTTCCATGATTTTTCTTAAGAGCACTTGCCCTTCGTGCAATAAATTAAAACAATACACTGCCGGAAAATTTTTCTTTCTTTTATCAATGGCAAGCCTCATATATCCTCTATTGTCTTCAAAAGAATAGAGCGCATATTTTTGCATAGGCTGCTTTTGTGCATAATTGTATTTTGGCCAAAGTCTTTTTATTTCTGTGCTTTCCAAAATAAGTGCATGCAATTCATTTGCACAATCCTTGTAAGAAACATCTGCAACCAAGCGTACAAAATTTTGTCGCCTACTACCCGCATCATTGTACGTAAAATGGCTGCTGACCCTTTTTCTTACATTAATGGCTTTACCTACATAAATTATTTTTCCTTTTATATCATGAAAATAATATACCCCAGCTGTTGTAGGGAGTTGCAGTATTATTTTCTTATCTAAATGCAGCGGTAACCATTGCTCGCTTGAAGTACGTTTAAGCATTTTATCTATATGTTCCATCCCACCTGCTTGCAATATTTTATTGAATAAGATTACGGTAGCCGCAGCATCCCCATCTGCTCTGTGTCTATCATCAATATTTATATTTAAACTCCTACATATTTTCCCTAAACTATAAGATGGAAACCCAGGCAAAGCTTTGCGTGCAAGGCGCACTGTGCATAGCTTGCTTACTTTTAGTTCGAACCCACAAAGTTTTAAATGGTGAAAAATAAATGAGTAATCGAAATTTACATTGTGTGCAACAAAAATATTTTCGCTAAGCAATTCAAAAATAGTTGGTGCCATCTCTTTAAACGTGGGTGCGCTTGCTACCATGGCATTGCTTATACCAGTAAGTGCTGTTATGAAGTCAGGCACACGCCTTTCGGGATTTATAAGGGTAGTAAAATGTTGTACCACCCTTTCACCATCATGTATATGAATAGCTATTTCTGTAATGCCGCTATTTGCTGCGCTACCGCCTGTGGTTTCTATATCTACAATTGCGTACAAGGTTTTTTAGTTGCTGGTTTAAGAGTTACTGGTCTGCCTGCCGGCAAAGGCAGGTTGCGAGTTTTTAATACGATGCAATATACTAATATTTTTAGTTTATTACATTAAAGGATTGCATTTATAATTTTCTCTTATTTTTATTGGTACCCATCTTGGTCCTTATCCTATTAATATCCCTCTGCCAATAATTGGCATACTTGCAACATTTTAAATGCACAAAAAAAGAAGTACAATACCAACTGTTTTAAGCAGCTTTATATTTTATGGTTAATTAAACGCTGTATTACAATCTGAAAAGGCGGCTTAACAAATTTATCTTAAATGAATAGGTATTACCTATACGTTTATAAAATATATAGATAAACATTATCAAACAGAATACTGTAAATTTGGGCATTAAAAAAAAACACGATGGAAAATAATACAAATACTGGCAATGCATCCTATAATGTGAATGCAGAAAGTAAATGCCCGTTTACAAACGGAATGATTAAACAAAGTGCAGGAGCTGGCCCAAGAAACCAAGACTGGTGGCCGAATCAATTGAAATTAAACATTCTTCGCCAACACAGTTCCCTATCCAATCCTATGGGTGATGCTTTTAATTATGCAGAAGCATTTAAGTCGCTAGATTTACCCACCTTGAAACAGGATATTGTAGAAGTAATGACAACTTCGCAAGATTGGTGGCCCGCAGATTATGGTAGCTATGGAGGACTATTTATTAGAATGGCATGGCATAGTGCTGGCACATACCGCATTGCTGATGGGCGTGGTGGCGCAGGGGCAGGTACACAACGTTTTTCACCACTTAACAGTTGGCCCGACAATGCCAACCTAGATAAAGCTCGCTTACTTTTGTGGCCAATAAAAAAGAAATATGGTAAGAAAATTTCATGGGCAGATTTAATGATATTGGCAGGCAATTGTGCATTGGAATCTGCAGGATTTCAAACATTTGGTTTTGCTGGCGGGCGTGCAGATGTATGGGAACCACAAGAAGATATTTATTGGGGTTCTGAAAGAGAATGGCTGGGTGATAAGCGTTACACTGGTGATCGTGAATTAGAACAACCCCTAGCCGCTGTACAAATGGGTTTAATTTATGTAAACCCAGAAGGACCAAATGGAAATCCTGATCCATTGTTAGCAGCTAGAGATATTAGAGAGACTTTTGCACGCATGGCTATGAATGATGAAGAAACCGTAGCACTAATTGCTGGCGGACATACATTGGGCAAAACGCATGGCGCAGCAGACCCAGGAGAATACGTAAGTGTAGAGCCTGCACGTGCAAGCATAGAGCACCAAAGCCAGGGTTGGAAAAATACTTTTGGTACAGGAAATGCTGCTGATACAATTACGAGTGGTCTAGAAGGTGCTTGGACAACGACGCCTACAAAATGGAGCAATAATTATTTTGAAAATCTTTTCAATTACGAATGGGAAGTATATAAAGGCCCAGGCGGCGTACACCAATGGAGACCTGCAAATGGAGAAGGTGCTGGCTTAATACCAGATGCCCACGACCCAGCAAAACTTCATTCACCATTTATGTTGACAACAGATTTATCGTTAAGAGTAGATCCTATTTACGAAAAAATCTCTAGGCATTTTCTTGAAAACCCTGCAGCATTTAATGATGCATTTGCCAGAGCGTGGTTTAAATTAACACACAGAGATATGGGTCCAAAAGCACGTTATTTGGGTGCAGAAGTTCCCTCAGAAGAACTAATTTGGCAAGATCCAGTTCCTACTGTTAGTCATGCATTAATAGACGAACAAGATATCGCTGATTTAAAAGCTACCATACTTTCTACTTCATTTTCTATTGCTCAATTGGTGTCTACCGCATGGGCATCTGCTTCTACATTTCGTGGATCAGATAAACGTGGTGGTGCAAATGGTGCACGCATTAGGCTCGCACCTCAAAAAGATTGGAAGGTAAATAATCCTGTACAACTAAAAAAAGTGTTAGAAACATTAGAAGGAATTCAACATGCCTTTAACAGCAGGCACGCTGGAGGAAAGCAAGTATCCATAGCAGATTTAATTGTTTTGGCAGGATGCGCTGCAGTAGAAAAAGCTGCAAAAAACGCTGGACATTCGTTAACAGTACCATTTACACCTGGAAGAACAGACGCACTACAAGAACAAACCGATGTAGAATCTTTTGCTGTACTAGAGCCTATTGCAGATGGATTCCGCAATTATTCCAAAGCTTCATACACCGTATCTGCAGAAGAATTGCTAATAGACAAAGCACAATTGATGAACCTTTCCGCTCCCGAAATGTGTGTACTTGTTGCTGGTATGCGTGTGCTCAATACAAATTTTGATCAATCACAAACTGGTGTTTTTACAACAAGACCTGAGGTACTAACAAACGATTTTTTTGTAAATTTACTTGACTTAAATACTACGTGGAAAGCAATGTCAGAATCTGACGAAGCTTTTGTGGGAACAGATCGTAAGACAGGTGCATTAAAATGGATTGGTACACGTGTAGATCTTATTTTTGGCTCCAACACAGAGCTAAGAGCCATTGCAGAAGTGTATGCATGCGAAGATGCACAAGAAAAATTTGTGCATGATTTTGTAGCAGCTTGGAGTAAGGTGATGAATTTGGATAGATTTGATTTAGTATAAGCATTACTTTAATTAATACATAAAGCTGGTCTTCTTAAGGAGACCAGCTTTTTTGTTTACCGACTTTGGCTATATGAAATCTGAAAACTCCTAGTACTCGGTTTCTATAATGAGCATTATCTAAACCTACTTGATTAGAATCAGCGTCAGAAATTACTCTTTTTTGAATCTTAAAAATAACCTAATTGTGGTATTGAATTATATTTTTATTTTATATATATTTGTTGTTATTTAATCTAAATTAATTTTATGTCAGTAAAAGTAACGATCGACATTTTTAGCGGTCGACCAAACCCAGAACTAGTGCTTACAGCTAGTGAAGCGAAAGAGCTTTTTAGCAATGTGTCGCCTACGGGTACTATGCGAAAATCAAACGCCAAAACCCTTGCCGAACCTACACACTTAGGCTTTCGTGGCATACAGGTAGAGCAGCTAAAATCCGTATCAAAAGAAATGCCCAACAATTTTTATCTTTCGCATGAAACCATGTATGCCGATGGTAAAAGTGCAGCACTGGATGGTTCGGGTACCATGGAGCGCCTGCAAAAATTTATTATTAGCAAAGCCAAAAGCATTACAAATGCAGGCAACGTGCGTAACTTCCTCAAAATTTACAAAGAAGCCTTAAATGACTCTTTTGCCATAAGGGAAAAAACGGCCGTGCCCATTGGCCCAATTGTGGTAGGCCCTATTCTGCCACTCATTACTTGTACTTGTGGTCCTATTTATGAACCAGATTGGTGGAATCTAAACCCAACCATTAAAGCCAACAATAATTGCTACAACTATGCCTGCAACCACCGCACAGATACATTTGCACAGCCGGGTAGAGCAACGGGCAATATGTACACATCATTAGCCGGTTGCGCAGTAGCAGCCGGGCAAAAAAGTGCCAAACAAGGTGCCGTAAGCGATGCATTGATAGATACCCCGCTTGCCAATAATAAGTGTCCGGCACAAGGCCACCTGGTGGCATTGGTTATCTGGCCAGGCGTAGATTTTCATTGGTATCGCAAAGGTGTAAATACCAAATGGAGCCATAAACCCGGCGGAACTTCTGTTACCAATTTAGACAATTCAGGAGCCATAATTAATGATCCTCGTACTGCCAACAGGGGAAACTATACACAATTCTGCACCTTTATGAATGTGTTAGCAGGCCATATCAACATCAAGTAAATCATTTTATGTATAGCATATCAGCGTTGGTTTTTTCTGGCAGAAAAAATCCTTCATGGGAGGTAAAATCCACCCAGTTAAAAGAGGCATTTGATTTTTTTGAAGCCGCAGCAATGAGTGCAGACCATAGCCCAGCAGAAATGCTGCTGGGCTATAATGGTTTGCAGGTAGAAAAAGGCAATAAATTATGGCATGTAGTAAACGGGCGCATCTTTTATAAAATGGACGATAAAACGGTACTCATTAAAATAGATGAAAATGGCCGTTTTGAAAAGATGCTTTTAAAAACGGCCCCTACTGAAATAGCCATAATTTTAAATTCAGTAATGCAATAAACAGCCCAATGAAGTAACGTATATATCATATGCATACTCAAATAAAATTAGGAGCATTATCATAGGAACATTGGCGAGCATCGGTTTCGGGCTTTTCGCTGCTGCCGGCACAGGCAACCACTATGACTTTGCTGCCCTATTTGCCGGCATACGCTGCAATTCCATCTAACTACCTAAAAGAAGTTCATTTTTGTTTTATATTATGTTGCAAAATTAAGGTTTGCATTGTTGCTAATAATTGCTAATTCATTTAATGAGATTCCAAGTTTTTGCATTTTCTTTTTCATGTTGTTTATTAC
>JANMGS010000354.1:0-2940 GCA_031374745.1 Ferruginibacter sp.
TTTACTACGCATAAAAAATCGGTAGCCATTTATGTTTCGCCTGTTTTTGAAAAAGTATTGTACCTCAATATTGAAGTAGAGGAAAAAGTTATTGTGGATGAATCTTTTGAAATAAGGGATTTGGTGTACAGTAAAAAGCAATTACATAAATATTTGGTACTGGTTTTGAGTAGTAAAGAAAGTAAGATTTTTATTGGTAATTCCAATACGATGATTAGGATATTTTATAATAACAGTAAAGCTATTGCCAACGAAATGGATGATGTAGCAGAAAGGGTTGCAAATTTTTCTGATAAATCTGATAGGAAGGAAATTATGACAGACAAGTTTTTGCGCTATGTTGATAACGCATTGACAAATATTTTGAAGGTTTACAATATGCCACTCTTTGTTGCCGGTACGGAAAAAGTATTAGGGCATTTTACCAAAATAAGCAAACATACAAATGCCATTGTAGATTATGTGCATGGTAATTTTGAAGAAGCTACAAACAACGAGTTATTACAAATTCTTGAGCCGCACGTTGTAGACTGGAAAAAAGTAAGGCAAATGGAATTGTTGCAGGTATTGGAAGATGCGATAGATAAAAATGTTATAGCCATTGGTATTATTGATGTGTGGCGAGAAGCAGCGAACCGTAAAGGCCGTTTATTGTTGGTTGAAAAAGATTACATGTTTGCCGCCGAACATGGAGCTTTAACAGAGGATATTTTTGAGATTGAAGAGCCCTACAATAAATTTTCCTATATAAAAGATGCAGTGGATGATGTAATAGAGAAGGTATTAGAAAATGGAGGAGATGTAGAATTTGTGGACAAAGGTTTTTTAAAAAGCTATGATCAAATTGCTTTGGTAAAATATTATTAATTAAAAATAATAGGTATGAAAACAATAATTGTTGCTACAGATTTTTCTTCTACAGCACTAAATGCTGCGCATTATGGTATAAAAATGGCAAAAACTGTCAATGCCCAAATATTGCTGCTGAATGTGTATGAGATGCAGATAAATTTTGCCGAAATGGGATTGCCCATAAGTGTTGATGATTTAAAGAATATTGCTTCTCATAATATGGCGGAATTGGTAGAGGAATTAAACAGGTCTACAGACAATTTGATCAAAATAAGTTCTGAAGTGATAATGGGAAGTTTTTACCCTTTATTGGAAGAGGTTTGTAAAAGAGAAAATCCTTATACGGTAATAATGGGGTGCCAAGGAAAAACCTCTACGGAACATTTGTTTTTTGGTAGCCATGCGGTATATGCCATGAAATACCTGCCATGGCCGCTTATAACTGTACCAGATGGTGCTACATTTTCTGATATAAAAAAAGTAGGTATTGCCTGCGATTTTGATAGAGTGACAGAAACATTACCTGCAGACGAAATACAAACATTGGTAAATGATTTTCATGCATCTTTACACATCATAAATACGGGCAAAAAAAGTGAGTTTGATGCGGATGTTGTATTTCAATCTGGTTTGATGCAAGAGATGTTAAAGAAACTGGATCCCAAATATCATTTTATAGAAGACAATAATGTTGATGATGGAATCATGAAATTTGTAGAACAAAATGCCATTGATTTATTAATTATTTTACCAAAGCGGCATACACTTTTAGATAAGATATTTCATAAAAGCCATACCAAGCAAATGGTATTGCATGCACATGTACCCGTAATGGCCTTGCACCAACATTAAATAAAATAGCAAATATTGAAAACATTATTTTATAGTACAAAAATTTTCGAACAACCCTCTTTAGAACAAGCAAACGAAAACAGCTACTCTATTCATTTTATAAAGGAGCCACTATCTTTAGAAACGGTAAACAAAGCTGCAGGCTTTGAAGTTATATCTATTTTTACTGCAGATGATTGTTCTGACGTTGTGTTAGAAAAATTACATCAATTGGGTGTTAAGTACATTGCTACGAGAGCTACTGGGCATGATAATATTAATTTGCAAAAAGCAACTGAGTTGGGCATTTCTGTAGCAAATGTTCCCGCTTACTCTCCTTATGCCATAGCCGAGCATTCAGTTGCACTTATTTTGGCATTAAACAGAAAACTATTGATTGCAAATAGGCAAATGCAAAAAAATGATTTTGCAACAACTAATTTAATTGGGTATGACCTACATGGAAAAACAGTTGGTATAATCGGTGTAGGAAAAATCGGGTCCGTTTTTGCAAAAATTATGCATGGCTTTGGTTGTAAACTATTGGGCTATGATATAGAAGAAAATGGTTCCCTAAAACAGCAGTATGGCTTAGAGTATGTAACGTTGGAAAGATTGTGTAGCAAGGCAGACATCATTAGCATATATACCGGACTAACCCCGCAAACCAAATACTTAATAAATAAAACGTTGATAGCCCAGATGCGCCCTGGTACGATGCTTATAAACACTGGACGTGGTGCATGTGTACATACAGCCGATGTAATAGCAGGATTAGAGAATGGGCAGCTAGGTTATTTTGGCGCCGATGTATATGAAGGCGAAAAAGGAATATTTTTTAATGATCTTACCGATAAAGGATTGCAGGATCCAGTTTTAAAAAATTATTGGGTATGCCAAATGTAATCATTACGCCGCACCAAGGTTTTGCTACAAAAGAAGCTATCACCAATATTGCGGAAGCTACTTTTTATAATATTACTTGTTGGATACAAAAGCAAATTTCTAAAAACGAACTAACAGAACCTAAAAGAATCGTAGAAGAACTGGGTAATGAGAATAATTAAATTTATATTTAGGTATGTCAAAAATTATTACCATCACCTTTAGCCCTTGTATAGATAAAAGTACTTCGGTACAAGCCTTAATGCCCGAGAAAAAATTGAACTGTAGTAGCCCCAAGCTAGAACCAGGTGGTGGTGGAATTAATGTAGCTAGGGCAATTAAGAAATTGGGAGGCGAAGCGATTGCTTTATT
>JANMGS010000490.1:0-4221 GCA_031374745.1 Ferruginibacter sp.
TAGGTGAATATTGGCCCTTAGTAAGTCCATAAATTTGGTTATTGAACAATAAAATATTTACGTCAAAATTTCTGCGTAGTAAATGAATGGTATGGTTACCACCAATGCTCAACGAGTCGCCGTCGCCGGTTACAATCCATACACTAAGCTCCGGCCTAGATGCTTTGAGCCCGCTTGCTACTGCTGTTGCTCGCCCATGAATACTGTGCATACCATAGGTGTTCATGTAGTAAGGAAAACGGCTGCTACAACCAATGCCACTCACAATAACAATGTTCTCTTTGGGTATACCAAGTGTAGGCATTATTTTTTGTACTTGGGCAAGTATAGAGTAGTCGCCGCAGCCAGGGCACCAACGTACTTCTTGGTCGGTTACAAAATCTTTGGCAGTTAAGGCTGGTTTTTCGGAAATAACAGTTTCTGACATAAAATAAATTGAAATGTAAATTTAATGAAAAAAAGATGTTTCTCATCAACCAATAGGCAGGAACTATTTTATTAACTTACTACAATAGTGGTTTATAAAAAATAAAAGCCGCCAGATTAATCCAGCGGCCTGGTCTTATTAGACCTACAATTTTAATTGACGGTTCCGTTAATTGACATTAACCGAAGGCGCCCATAAATTATTGTTAGACATTTATACCTCCTTTTTCTTTGGTGAATTATGATACAATGTACGAAAAATATTACAATAGGATTTCCATAAAATTTTTTGCTCTCATAAAATTTTATGGAAACTTCCCTAGAAAGAAATTTTTTAAAAAGTAAAAAAACGTGTTGGAATAAGCAAAGTAAACTTTTAATTGAAAATCTATTTTGGAAAATATTTAAAAAATTATTTACATTTATAAGATAATTGAAAAAAGGAACAAAAGAAATAACTTTATTTTCAACTAAAAATATTTTTTTTAGAATTTTCAGGAAAATTTTAAATATATTCTTTTTTAGAATATGAATTTTGGCTAAATTATTTTCTGCATTTTTATACCACAACTAAACCTACTAACCATGAAAAAACTTGCTGTTATTATTCAAACAATTTTCCTTTTTATTTCTTTAATTGGTGTAGCGCAAGCGCAAAAAATTACTGGAAAAATAACGGATGCTACTACTAGCAAAGCAATAGCAGCTGCATCCGTAATTGTAAAAGGAACTAGAAATGGTACATCCTCCAATAATGAAGGCAATTTCAGTTTATCCGCAAAAAGAGGAGATGTAATTATAGTATCCGCTACTGGCTATGCCAACAAACAAGTGCAAGTAGAGGCAGATAATATGAATATTGCATTGCAACCGCAAGCTACAGATCTGGTAGATGTGGTGGTGGTTGGTACCCGTGGTTTGGCTAGAGCAAAAACAGAAACGGCGGTGCCTATTGATATAATAAAAATAAATCAGATAGGCTTACCTACCGCTAAAATGGATATTACTTCTATATTGAATATGGCAGCACCATCGTTTAATTACAACAAACAAAGTGGTAGTGATGGAGCAGATCATATTGACTTAGGAACCTTACGTGGCCTCGGGCCAGACCAAACATTGGTGCTGATAAATGGCAAACGCCGCCACTCTACTGCATTTGTAGCATTATTCGGCACAAGGGGTAGGGGAGCATCTGGTACCGATTTAAATGCTTTTCCGCAAAGTGCTGTAGATAGAATTGAAATATTAAGAGATGGCGCATCTGCTCAATATGGTAGCGATGCCATGGCGGGAGTAATTAATATTATTCTTAAAAAAGACATCAATCATTGGACAATCAATACTGGTTGGGCTGGGTATTATGATACCAAATTTAACTCCGCAAAATTTAATGCGGGTAACCAATATTATTCTGGTAAAAAAATAGATGGCAATACATTTACTTTTTCTGCCACCAATGGCTTTGCCCTAGGGAATAATGGAGGGTATGCAAGTTTTGCTTTAGATTACTTAACCCAAGGCAAAACTTACAGGCAAGTGGATACAACCAATTGGAGAACCAGAAAAAATGCACTGCAATACATTAACACTGGCCGGAGGGCTTTTGGAGATGGTTCTGTACAAACGTTTGGTGTAATGTACAATATGGAGTTACCTATAAAAAATACAAATACTACCTTCTACTCTTTTTCTACAGTAAACAACAAAGAGTCAGATGCTTTTGCGTACACCAGAAATTTGAGTGCAAGGCCCGATCGTTTTCCTATAGATGCTTCCGGTAATCCAATATTTGTGGAGGGTATTATGCGCAAAACCAATGATGGCGAAACTTATTACAATCCTCATATTGGTACCAATATTAATGATGCTTCCATCGCTTTGGGTTTAAAAGGTACCTCAGCAAATAACTGGAGGTGGGATGCAAGTTTAACAACAGGCAAAAATGATTTTCAATACAACGGATCAAAAACATTTAATGCAACAGATATAGGTAATACTACAAAAAATTATTTTAATGATGGGGGTTTCAGATTTAGACAAACCACCCTTAATGTTGACTTAAGTAAATCATTTAATAAAGTTGCGAGTGGATTAAATATTGGATATGGGTTTGAACTAAGGAACGAAAAGTACCGCATCAACAAAGGAGAAGAGGGTTCATACATTGAATACCCGCCCAACACTTATGGCCAAGCAGCAGGTGCGCAGGGTTTCCCTGGGTTTAGTCCCAATGATACCATTACCGCTAAGCGAAATAGTTATAGTGCTTATGTAGACGCAGAGTTAAATATATCAAAAGCATGGTTGATAGATGCTGCCGTGAGAGGAGAAAAATATGAAGACTTTGGAAGCATTGCAACTTACAAATTTGCTACTAGAATAAAAGCAGCAGATAATTTTAATATCAGGGGATCTGTGAGTACAGGTTTTAGAGCTCCTTCCTTGCAGCAAATAAATTTTAGCAATACACTTACTTCATTTAGCGGAGGCGTATTGGTACAATCTCGAATTGCACGCAATGGCGATGCTGTAACAGTATCAGCTGGGATACCTGCTTTAAAGCAAGAAACATCTTTTAATACAAGCCTTGGATTTGCATGGAAACCAATGAAAGGATTAACTCTTACCATGGATGGCTATATGGTAAAAGTAAAAGATAGGGTAGTTTTGTCTGGATTGTTTAGTGCAACAGATGCTACATTGCCTGCATCTTTTACTTCGCAATTGGTTAGATTAAATGTAGCAACTGCACAATTTTTTACCAATGCTGTAAACACAACCAATTATGGACTAGATATTGTGGCTGATTACACAAAAAAATGGGGCGATAAAACAGTAAGATTATTGTTGGCGGGCAATTTGCAAAAAATGAATATCGATAAAATCAATGTGCCAGCGGCGTTGAATGGAACCGTATTAAATCAAAAAACGTTTTACAGCGATAGGGAAATTGCCTTTTTAAAAGCATCTGCACCCAATGCGAAATTTAATTTGAATGCAGAGTATGGCCACAAGAAATTTGGAGTTGGTGCACATATTACAACTTATGGTACCATTAAGCTTTTGGGCTTTGGTACACCTACTGCCGAAAATCCAAATTATGGAGGAATAAATCCTGAAGTGCCAGATGATGCAACAGGTGCATTGGTGCCAGAAATATTTAATTACAAAACCAAAATTGTTACAGATGTATTTGCCTCTTACAAATTTTGTAAGGTATTCAGTTTATTTGTAGGTATTGATAATGTTTTAAATGTACACCCAGAACTTGGTGTAAATCCATTGGCAAAAGGATATGCGAATGACAACGAATCTGGAGGGCCATGGGATAGTGTACAAATGGGCTTTAATGGAAGGAAGTTATTTACCAGGTTGGTGTTGAATTTTTAAAAAATAAATTAAGCAATCATTAAAAAAGGGTTGATGGCTTTTAAAAGTTATCAACCCTTTTTCAAAATTATTATAACGATGCAGATTACATTAAAATCGAAGCTGTTTATGATACTGTTTGTATTTTTTGCAAACAATCTTTTTGCACAAAATAAAATCGTTGTCTTTCAAACAGATTTTGGATTGAAGGATGGAGCCGTATCTGCCATGAAAGGCGTGGCAATGGGTGTAGATACCAGTTTGAAATTATTTGATCTTACCCACGAAATACCAGCATACAATATTTGGGAAGGGGCGTATAGGCTAGAGCAAACAGTGCCTTATTGGCCTACAGGTACGGTGTTTGTATCGGTGGTGGATCCAGGTGTAGGTACCAATAGGAAATCGGTTGTAATGAAGACC
>JANMGS010000572.1:0-3005 GCA_031374745.1 Ferruginibacter sp.
CAGGAGTTAAAAATTTATTTGATGTAACAACTGTAAATAGCAACACAGTAATTTCATCCAATTTATCGCACAACAACTCCAACGCACTGTTGGTAAATTATGGTCGTTCTTATTTCCTTGGTCTATCATTTCAATTCAACAAAAAATAAAAAATATGCATTTAATCAATAGGATATTATTAATAACTACTGTGAGCCTTTCTGTAATTTCTTGCAAAAAAGATACAGACCCCATTCTTACTATATCTACGGGTAGCGAAAAAATACAATTAAATGGATTGGCAGAGAATGAGCTTCCAAATGCTGCTCCATCTAAAGCCGTTTACTTAGATTTTAGTACAGAAAAGACTACACCTGTACTAAGGTCTAGCTGGGATATAGGTTTATATACTGGCGCAGATTTTAGAGCTATTTTAAATATGACTGCAGTAGCAGGTGCAAAAGTTACAAACAAGTTTGATTTAAATTTGGTAGGTGCCGCCGATACTGTTGGGCTTTCGCTTACCACCAGTCAATTTAATCCATTGCCAATTGATCTTTCCTATTTTGACAATGTAAATGGAGATTTGACACAAACAGTTATTCCAGCAATATCTGCAACGCCTAGCTTGAATCCAGTGATAATAGTGAACAGAGGAACGGGCGGAAATATTGCCCCACGTGCTTGGGTAAAAATGCGCATACAAAGAACGACAAATGGTTATTACGTTCAATATGCTGGCATACAAGAAACCAACTTTAAAACAATTAGCGTTACAAAAAACGATGCTTATAATTTCCAATTTATATCGTTCGATAACGGGATTGTTTCTGTGGAACCAGAAAAACTTGCATGGGATATCATGTGGTCTTATTCTATGTACCAAGCTAATTTTGGTGCGGGGCTTGTTCCTTATAATTTTTCTGATATGATTTCGGTAAATTATTTGGCTGGGGTACAAGTTCTAGAAAAAAAATATATAGATGCTACAACGGCTTCCAACGCATTCAATGCATTCAATAAAGACAGTGTAATGGTAAACCCAACATTGGCAGGTCGTTGGACGATAGCCAGTAATTGGAGAAGTACACAACCAGCCATAGGTGCAAGACAAGATAGGTTCTATATTGTGAAAGACCCAAGTGGCAACTATTACAAATTAAAATGCCTCGCCATGGGTGTAGGCGCAGACGGCGGTACAAGAGGAAAGCCAGAATTCAAATATGCATTGATACCATAAATTTATATTACAAAAAAAGGGAGCCAACATGTAAAAGTTAGCTCCCTTTTTTTATTTAGCAATTCTTATTGTCCCCCTCCAAGTCCACCGGCTGCTTGTGTACGCTTGCGCTCCTCCTCGGCTCCATCTTTACGCTGTCTAGCTGCTTTCACTTGGTTGTTTCCAAAACGGTAAGAGAAATTTACTTTCAACTGACGACTCTCCCATCTTCCTGAGGCTGTACTCGTTTGCCCACTAAATTCTGAAGAGCCTTTCCACTTCATTAAGCGAAAAATATCACTCAACGAAGTTTTTAAATTTCCTTTCCCATTAAACAATGTCTTTTGCAAGCCCGCATCTACACTATACATGGCAATAGATTTAAAAACGCCTTGCCAAATGGTAGGTGAGTTATAAAAGCCTGAAAGCTCGGCTGTGTAACCTTTTCCAAGTTTAAAAGAATTTTGTACAAATATCGAAACTGTAACAACATCTAAACTAATATTGCGATTGCCTCCACCAAAATTTGCTTGGTATTTAGAATAATATGAATTTACATTGGTAAACAAACTATACCACTTTTTAGAAAACGGATAACTTACATTTAAACTAACAATATCTTGTGTAGCCAAATTTTTAGGACTCAAAAATGATTTTGATTTTTCTGTAGTATCTGGCAATTGGGTGAAAATATCTTTTACGTGACTGTAGTTCAATTGTGTCGTTAATTTGTACTTATATGTATGGGTCAGTCCAACACTATTGGTGTACTGTGGCCTAAGTTGGGTATTACCCTTCCTAAAAGTGTAATCGTTTATTTTAAATTCGAATGGATTTAAATCCTGGTAGGCTGGCCTATCAATTCTTCTGCTATAAGACAAGCCTATTTGGCTCTTTGGATTTTTATTAAACGTTATAGCTGCACTCGGAAAAAGATCGAAATAATTTCTATTTACAGATGAGTCATACGAATCGTATTTAGAAGTAACGGTATTATACTTCAATCCTGTTGATCTTCCTTTAGATATAGTATTTTCCCCTCTCACACCCACCTGTAATACGAAGCCCTTAAAGCTCCTATTGTAGTTTGCATACACAGCATTGATGTTCTCTTTGTACGAAAAAGTATTGCTTCTATCTTTATCAAATATATCTGTAGCCCCAAAAACATCATATCTTTTAAAATCATTGTTGGTACCTACATATCCAATCTTTCCACCAATACCCAATTTCCCTTTCTTCAAATTCTGCTCATAATCTACTTTAAAAGAAAAGATATCTATATCCGAAGGAGATATCATCCTATATACATTACTATAAAGCGGCGTATTTGTAATTACGTCAAAATAATTGTTTGGTTGAAATTGATTGCTTCTTATTTTAAAAAATCCATAATCTGCATCCAAATTTAATTCCTTTCCAGTAGGTAACGCATACCTATAAGTGAGGTTAAAATTTACATTCTTTCTATCATTAATATTTTCATTGGTAGCATATAATATCTTGCTAAGCTTGTTTGTAGGCGAATAAATTATATTCATAGGCCCAGCCGTTTTCATAACTACATCCGAAACATTTCCGTTTATCATTACACCAATGGTGCTTTTTTTGTCAATGAAATAATCTAACCCTGTTTTAAAATTATGGCTGCCATTGTTGTAATTTTTCATTTCATTTTTTTGGCTAAAGAAGGTATCTGCCTGATTTCTTTCTAATACAAAAGTATTTAGGTTTAATCCTCTATTGTAATTATAGGTACCAAACACATTGGTTTTTGCATTTCTATTGTTCAAAGAAATGCCACCAT
>JANMGS010000621.1:0-2417 GCA_031374745.1 Ferruginibacter sp.
TTTCTATCCTGGCCAATGTTTCTGTTTTACAAATTAGTGCTGCTATTTCAAAAACGCCTGGCCCAAACTTAGCGCCTACCAGCATGATGCGTAGCGGCGCTAGCAATTCTCCTGGCTTAATATTTTTTTCTGCTGCCAATGCTTTAAAGGCAGTTTCCATGTCGGTAGCTACAAATACATCTTGGTTATTTATTAGCTCCATAAACGCTTCAAAGAAATTATTTTTCTCTTCAGTCCATTTTGGCTTTACAGAATCTATATCCAATGAAGCGGGTGATGCAAAAAAATACGCCGACTGTTCGTAAAAATCGCTGAGCAAGCTGCAACGACCTTTTACCAATTCCAATACTTTTTCCAAATAAATAGTATCAGATACATCCATGCCTTTTTCCTCCAAAATTGTTTTTACCCTTGCGCTGTAATCTGCAATTGGTAATTTTTGTATCCATTGCTGGTTAAACCATTTTGCTTTTTCAAAATCAAATTTTGCGCCTGTTTTGTGTACACGATCTATGGAGAATGCTTCTATCAATTCATCTATGGAAAAAATTTCCTGCTCTGTACCGGGGTTCCACCCAAGCATGGCAAGCATATTTAAAAATGCTTCGGGCAAAAAGCCCAGCTCTTTAAAACCTTTGGTCACTTCATTTGTTTTGGGGTCTGTCCAATCCATTGCATACACCGGAAATCCAAGTCTATCTCCATCACGCTTGCTTAGTTTTCCATTGCCATCGGGTTTTAATATCAATGGTAGATGCGCCCACTGCGGCATTTCATCTAACCCAAATAAATATTTCCACAGCAATACATGTACGGGTGCACTGGGCAACCACTCTTCTCCTCTAAATGCATGGGTAATTTTCATTAGGTAATCATCTACCACTACCGCCAAATGATAGGTTGGCATTCCATCTGCTTTCAATAAAACTTTATCATCCACATTTGCATTTTCGAAACTACATTCTCCACGTATCATATCGGTAAACGATATGCTTTCACTGGGTTCAACTTTTATCCGAACTACATAAGGCTTTCCAGCATCTATCAATGCCTTGGTTTCTTCTGGCAGCAAACGCAACGAGTTGTTCATACGCATGCGGATGCCTGCATCGTATTGCAAGCTACCACTACCTGCTGCTTTGCGGCTTTCCCTCATGGCTTCTATTTCTTCGGGCGTATCAAAGGCATAATAGGCATGCCCATCTTCAATCAATTTATCGGCATATTGCCTGTACAATTCTTTTCGTTCGCTTTGGCGATAGGGCGCATATGGTCCCCCATGTACTACACTTTCATCTGCTTCTATTCCACACCATTCAAGGCAATCAAAAATGTATTCTTCTGCTCCTTCTACAAAGCGACTTTGGTCTGTATCTTCTACCCTTACAATAAAATCGCCGCCATGCTTTTTTGCAAATAAATAATTGAACAAAACGGTTCTTACGCCGCCTAGATGCAAGCCGCCAGTGGGGCTAGGTGCAAAACGTACTCTTACTTTACTCATATTGCAAAGATACTGCATAGAAAATATGGAGCATAAAAAGAGTGCTATTAAACTTTATGAAAAATAAGTATTTTAAAATGTTGATTTTAGAAAAAGACTTCGATCTGTGCGTGAGGGATTGTAGTGAAAATCCTTTTTTGTGCCTTTGACAAAAAAGACCTGCCTTTGCCGGTAGGCAGGTTGTAGCGGAAAGCCCGACCCTTTTGCCGCCTATATTTGCATATTTTGAGTTACCGAATAAAGCTGGAGTATTGTAAAATGCGGCAAAAGGGACACGCCAGTATTATTATTCCTTACACTATTTGCCAAAAAAACCAATGGCTATAAATATGGCCACCATACCCCAATAAAGTAGAGCGGGTATGTACTTTTTTTGAGGGTAAAAAAAAGCGGCGGCAATGATAGGAGATGCAGGCACAGCAAGCAATATCCAATAAGAGAAATTTATACTGGCGTTAAAAAAAGGCACCAATGCAGCTACTGCAAAATATAAAAATAACAGTTGCCAACTTTTTCTGGTTTGCACTACCTGTCTTCGTATATTGATGTTTATAAAATAAATACCCATTAACAATGCTATAAAAATAATAGCAAGTGCCGCATAAGCCCATGCATTGGCAAAAAAATGAGGGTAGGAAAAATGAAACCCAGGGAAATTATATGAACCCGTTTTATCTGTGAGAAATAAATAGGCAGCATAAAGATAAATGGGTGTTATCATTCCTAACAATCCGATTAACCACTCTTGTAATTTAAAAGGCCTGGAAATAGTAATTCCTACAATAATGAGCACTATAAAACTAATGGAAGGAAAATAAATGAATGCAGAAATGCCCGTAGCCAATCCGATATTAAAAATGGTAGCTTTTGAATTGGGGTTGTTGTACAATGAACAAAGTTTAGACCATATCCA
>JANMGS010000625.1:0-3597 GCA_031374745.1 Ferruginibacter sp.
GCTGGTTTAAAAAATAAAATAAAATATTGTTTTATGCCGCCAGGTTGGCAACCCGAAGAAGCGGTAATAGAACCTACACCCTGTTTTGCAGAAATAAAAAAAGGATAAACGGTCATTATATTTATTTTACTTCTTCATAATCAATATAATCTTCCTTGGAAACAGTAGAATGTTTTTTTGTAGGCTCTTGTGTAGCTTGAGAAGCGTTGGTACGTTGTTGCTCCTTCATTTTGGCTTGCATATCGCTCATGGCGCTGCGTACCTGTTTGGTACTTTTGTATAATGGTATTATAAAATCGAAGATTACTTTGTATAATATATATATTACCACCAATTCTCCTATAAGTCTAAAAATGTTCATTTGTATGAGTTTAATTTTTTCAACAGGCTGTTAATCATTTATTTAACAACAAATAAAACAACCATTGACCAAGCAGTTCTTTTAGTTGCCTTTTAAAACAGTATCACAAAGTTATTGTGCTATATAATATCTTCCTGTTAAATTTTATAGGAGGCAACGATCAATGTTTTGGCTATTCGGTGAATGATTTGTATATTTGCACCAGATTATGAAGCGAAAGGAAGGGGACCAATGGTTCCCTTCTTCTTTTATCTACTAGTATGGCAACTGAAACAAACATAGAAACGGTACAGAGAATATTGCTTACAAAGCTTTTTGATGATATTTTTTTGGTAGAAATGAAAGTAAAACCAATCAATAATTTCAAAATTTATTTGGATGCAGATAGTGGCCTTGGCATAGAAAAGTGCATAAAAATAAACAGGGCCTTGTACAAACAATTGGAAGAAATGGGGGTGTATCCCGATGGAGACTTTTCTTTGGAAGTATCTAGCCCGGGTATAGAAGAGCCGCTAAAACTGCTACGCCAATACGTAAAAAATATTGGGAGGTCGGTAGAAGTTACCTTGCAAGATGATACGATAAAAGAAGGGCAATTATTATCGGCAAACGAAGAGCAAATAGAAATTGAATTTACAGAAGGAAAAGGCAAGAAAGCAGTAACAACAAAGCTTTCCATCCCTTTCACGGATATAAAACAAACAAAAGTTCAGGTAAAATTTTAATAACAAAACCCCAAGCCTGCGGGGCAGTAAATACAGCAGGCAAGGAATATGGCAAGCATTAACTTAATAGAATCTTTTCAGGAATTTAAAGAAGCAGAAAATATTGATCGCCCCACGCTTATGAAAGTGATGGAAGATGTTTTTAAAACATTGATCCGTAAAAAATACGGAAGCGACGACAATTTTGATGTTATCGTAAATGACCAAAAAGGTGATTTAGAAATCTTCCGTCGACGTACCATCGTAGATGACGATGATTTGTACAACACCCTTACAGAAATAGAACTGAAGAATGCAATCTTAATAGAGCCAGATTATACAGTAGGCGAAGAGCTGTATGAAGAAGTAGATATTCAAAAAGAATTTGGACGCAGGGCCATTTTGGCAGGAAAGCAAACCTTGGCAGCTCGTATAGGCGATCTTAAAAAGAATATTCTGATAAAAAAGTATGAAGAGCGTGTTGGGGAAATTGTAAGTGGAGAAGTTTACCAGGTATGGAAAAAAGAAGTGCTTATACTAGATGAAGATGGCAATGAAATGTTGTTGCCTAAATCTGAACAAATAGGAGCAGATTACTTTAAAAAAGGCGAAACCGTACGTGCAGTAGTAAAGAAAGTGGAGCTTAAAAATAGCCAAGCCATTATCATCCTTTCTCGTACAAGCCCCTTATTCTTAGAAAAATTATTGGAAATAGAAGTGCCTGAAATATTTGATGGCCTCATTGTTGTAAAGAAAATTGTGCGTGACCCAGGTGAGCGTGCAAAAGTGGCGGTAGAGAGTTTTGATGACCGAATAGATCCAGTAGGCGCTTGTGTGGGAATGAAAGGAAGCAGAATACATGGCATCGTACGTGAATTGAAAAATGAAAACATTGATGTAATTAATTGGACAGCCAATAAGCAATTGCTTATTCAACGCTCACTAACGCCGGCAAAAATTACCAGCATAGCACTCGATGACGAAAAGAAACATGCTAAAGTGTTTTTGAAAGCAGATCAGGTATCGTTGGCAATTGGTCGCAGAGGCGTAAATATCAAACTAGCATGCGAACTTACAGGGTACAATATTGATGTGTTCCGTGATAGCGAAGGTGAGGAAGATGATTTTGATATTGACTTGGAAGAATTCTCAGATGAGATAGAACCATGGGTAATTGAGATACTTAAGAAAGTAGGATGCGATACAGCCCGTTCCGTATTAGCCCTTACCGATGAAGAAATAGAAAGAAGAACAGATTTGGAGAAAGAGACCATAGCAGACGTTAAAAAAGTACTAAGCGATGAATTTGAAAAAGAATAAAACGATGCGTATGAATTGAAGGGAAATTTAAACAATAGAAAATTTTGTTTTGCCAAAAATAGCGAAACAGCAAAAAGTAAGAATGTCAGAAGTAAACACACCAAGGTTGATGGCAGCCGCCAAAGAGTTTAACATAGGTGCAACCACCTTAATTGAATTTCTTGTGTCAAAAAATTTAAATGGCAGCGATGATCTGAAGCCGACCTCTAAGCTTACAGACGAAATGTATCGTGTGCTACAGGGCGAATACCAACAAGATAAAACTGCCAAAGAAAAAGCAGATAGGGTAGAACTTGTTAAATCAGTTTCTGGAGATCCCAAAAAGAAGAAAGACGAACAAGACCTTTCTTTTAAAAAGAAGGAAGAGAAAGTGAAGGAATTACCAAAAGAAGAAGTGGTAGTACCAGTACCAGAAGAAGTAAAAGAAGTACCCAAAGAAGCGGTTGTGGAAGTTGTAAAAGCACCAGAAGTAATTGTTCCTGTAGTAGAAATTCCAGTAAAAGAAGAACCTGTAATAAAGCCAACACCCGAAATTACATCAACGGTAGATGGGTTAACTAAAATAGAGGCGCCAGAACTAGAAGGTCCCAAAATTTTAGATAAGATAGATTTAGATGCTATAGATTCTTCTACTCGTCCAAAAAAAGCAATCAAGCAGAAAGAGGAACCTGCTCCTGTACCGGTAGCTAAGAAGAAAGAAGCACCCAAAGAAGAAATAAAGGTAGTAGCACCAGTAGTAGAAGCACCGAAAGAAGTGATTTTTACACCTGAGGTAGCGCAGGATGCCCCGCCAATTATCGAAAATATACTCTCTGCAAGGCTAGCAGGCCCTAAAATTTTAGGCAAGATACAATTACCTGTAGACAATGATACTAGGCCTAAAAGAGAAGATGCCCATAAACGTAAGCGTATACCTATTCAGAAAAAGCCAGGTAGCCAAGGAACACCAGCTCCTACAGAAAATCGTTTACCAAGACCAATAATAGGTGATGGTGGAGCCAATAGGAACCAACAAGGAGGTGGAGCCAGAGGCCCACAACAAGGTGGAGGAGCTGGAGGAGCACGTGGTCCACAGCAAGGTGGAGCAAGCGGAAACCGTTTTCAGCGCCCAGGGCAAGGAGGTACAACAGCACCTCGTAGGGAAGATAAAATAATAGATGCCAAAGAAATACAAGAAAAACTAAAACAAACGCAAGCAAAACTTGCCGGCGC
>JANMGS010000654.1:0-2019 GCA_031374745.1 Ferruginibacter sp.
GATTAAAAGGATATTTCTGTTTTTTCTGTGAATCTGTGGCAAAAACTATTGCCACAGATTCACAGAAAAGCTGTTTTGTATATGATCTTTTAACTATTACACAAATAGATTACAGAAAAAATAGGTTGATTTGTATAGGAATATTCTTTAAATGAAGAATGAATTTTCTACAGTTTATATTTAATTTTATAAGGCTTATTATTGCTTGCACCTAATTGCGGATAGTCATTTAACTTTTACAATATTTAATGATGAAATTAATTGTACTTTTTATCTTTCTGTTTCTTAGTTTTCATTTTGCACAAGCGCAAAATTTCCAATTTACAGAAGCTTATAATGAAATGCAGAAGCAAAGAGCAATGGCTGCTTATCCTGTTTCAAAATGGGATAGTTTGCGAAGGGTATGGTATGGAGAATATATGCCTGCGGATGTTCCTTTGCAAGAAGCGATTGTTACCTGCCCACTGGTTGGACGCATGTTTGGTTGGCATGCAATAGGCACTTCTGCCAGTTCTTATCAATGGGCTTTGTTGAGTGATCTTTCTTATTTTTCTTATGAAGTAGACCCAGCTACAGGTAATGCAGTAAATGCTTCGTTAATGGCTTCCTTCCCAACAAATTCTACCGTAACCACTGCTATAGCAAATGGCACCAATGTAAATTTATGTGTTACACTTTTTCAAAGCAGCAACCAGTTTTCTACATTTTTTGGAAGCGCTACTGCACAAAGCACCTTAATTACCAATCTTATTAATTTGGTTGTAGCGGCAAATGCAAAAGGAATAAATATAGATTTTGAAGGAGCAGGACTTAGTACAACTTATTTAACTCCATTCACTTCTTTTATGTCTTCTCTATCTACAGCGCTGCACAATGCAGTACCAGGTTCGGAGTTGAGTATAGATTTGCAGGGAACGTATGCGAGTAGTACGAGCTTGTTGAATGGCTTACTGCCATCGGTAGATTTATTTATTTTGATGGGATACGATTATTATTGGGGAGGGCAATTTTATCCTGGGCCTGTGGCGCCCACTTATCAGTTTCCAAAAGCAACGAGCGACCCAAACGGCCATGGCAATGTTGCCAATGATTTAAATAACCTATTAAAAATTGTAAACAAGAATAAAGTGATATTGGGTATGCCTTACTATGGCAGGCGCTGGAGAACCACCAATGGTTGCGTGATACCTGCTAATGGAAGTGCAGCCTCTATTAGTACACAAACCTATTATCAATTTAGAGACAATGTGAGTAGTTATCACAGCAACACACTTAGGGAAGTAAACAGTTTTAATGCTTGGCATTGCTTTACTGATGTAAGTGCAATACCTAACCAACAGTTTATGGACGATACCATAAGCTTGCAAAAAAAATACGATGTTATAAAACAACGAGGCATAGCAGGTGCTGCAGTTTGGCGGTTGGGATATGATGCTGGTTACAATGATTGCTGGAACCTCGTTAATAAAAATTTATCCAATTGTGCATTTACGCCTTTTACAGATACATTGTATGATATGGGCGGACCTACAGGAAATTATCACAATACCGAGAATTATACGTTTACCATTGCCCCTACAGGTGCAGGTACAATTACACTCAGCTTTTTATCTTTCGATTTGGAACAGGGGTACGATTCATTAAGAATTTACAATGGTACAACTACTGCTAGTCCTTTGATTGGAAGTTTTACAGGCAATAGTTTACCAGCAGCCATATCTGCAACCGATGGAGCAATGACCATACAATTTCATTCAGATAATGCAACAACAAAGCCAGGTTATGTAGCGGTATATACCAGCAATTGCCGCCAAAATTACTGGACAGGATTGGTAAGTACAGACTGGGAAAACCCTGCAAATTGGAGCTGTGGAAAATTACCAGATGCCAATACGGATGTGGTTATTAATAGCGGAACGGTGGTTACCAATTCCAATATAGTTATTCGCACTTTTACCATAAATCCTACGGTAGAGTTTACAGTTGGATTTGATACTAATTTTACTATTTTGTATTAAA
>JANMGS010000730.1:0-3810 GCA_031374745.1 Ferruginibacter sp.
GTTCTAGATTTATACAAAGAGGATGAATAGTAAAAAAGCTAAAAAATCTTTTTGCCCCCGTGCCAGTACTGGCAACACCCATCATGGGATGAGATATGCAGGCGAAAAACTCTTTAGCAATGCAAATGTAACAAAAAATATCCCGATTTTGGAAAATACGTGTATTTTATTATCGGTTTGTGACCCCACAAACCGAACCATACTTTCACCATTAATCCCTACTCTTGCCACATGGTCCCAAACAGCGTCCCTTCAACCGCTAAATACTCATCATAAAAAAATACGTCGTGCCTTGCGGGTGACATTGCTGAGAAAGAAAAAAGTTTCGTGAAACACGAACCTACGAGAAATGTTTTTTACAAAACCTTAGGAGGATCCTTTGCAGCAGGAGCTCCATTGGGGTACATCATTTGCTGTATCCTGGTATGCATCAATTTATCATCTTCAAATTTATTTACCCAAAATATTTCATAATATGCTTTTATAATTCCAGTAAGTGGCGTGGCTAGTAGTACACCAATAAAACCAAAAGCAGCCCCCATGGCCATTACCGCAAAGAGTATGGATACTGGGTGAATTTTCATCGTGTTTGAACGCACTCGAGGCATAATAAAATCTGCCATCAGTTCATCAGAAGCAAGAAAGAAAACTGCTACCCAAAATGCGGTAGAACCATTTACCGAAAGTGCAATCAAAATGGGAGGCAGTGCTTTTATAAAAAACCCAATACGTGGAATAAACTCTGTAAAAAAAGCCAAAGCACCCCATACAAATGCACCTGGCACACCCATAATATGTAAAAACACTGTTACCAATGTGGCATTAATGGCTCCGCCAATAAGCATAGATTTCATCCAACCGCTTATCATAACAGAAATACGGGTAAATGAAATAGTAGCTTTATCTCTGTTGGCAGGAGGGAATGTAAGTAAGTATAGCTCAAACAATGGTTTTGGATTGGAAACCATATAACCCACCATACTTATAAAAACAATTACTACCAAAAACTGCGATAATAAGGAGAGTGAAAATGAACCTACCTGCATAATCGTCTTGGGTATAGATGGTAAAATTCCTGAGAGTTTTGAAGGGTCTATCCGAAGCTCTTTTTGTAGTTCTGGATATGCTGTAAACCATGAGCTTACAGTATTGGAAACACTGCTGGCATAGCTCGGCAGGTTACTAATAAGAAGCGATATTTGTGTATTAACTTTTGGCCCAATAAAAACGATTATACCCACAAAACAAATTAATATCGATAGGAAAACGATGGTGCTGGCCCACACTCGCTTTACACCTCGCTTTTCTAGGTTAGTAACTGGTCCATTTATAGCAACAGCAAGCACAATGGCAAACAGTAGTAGTAACACTACACTTATCATTTTATAAAATAACCACAGCATAATTACCACCCCTGCCGCCAAAAATAGGACTTTTACAAGTTGTGCATAAAGCTGATTTGATTTTCGTTCGTTTATCAAAATGATTTTTTTTGCGGAAATTTTCTTGAAGGCTGTACTACAAATATACATCCATAATACTGTGCCAAAAATCATTAAGATTTATTTAATACATATGCGGTACAGAATGAAAATTTGAATCCGAGTTTGAAACAGCGATTTATCTACACAGTTTCGTCTTATTATTATCGGTTTGTGGGGACACAAACCGAAACATACTTTCAGCATTAATCCCAAGTCTTGTCGCATGGTCTCAAACCGCAATCCCTTCAACCGCTAAATACCCATCATTAAAAAATACAATATCCATTGCGGGTGACATTGCTGGGAAAGAAAAGGTTTCGTGAGGCAGGAACCTAGGCGAAGAAAATATTTTAAATATATACCCTGTAGCGGGTATTTCCTGTGATCCTTTTTTTCCTAAATTTAATCCATGAAAGTTATTGCGACGCTTAGATTGTTTTTTGTTGCGCATGCTGCTATTGGGCAGGATCCTTTTCTTAATAATTTTGTACAAATGAACCGGCATCTCATGTTTAAAATATTCCTGCTTTTGCTTGGCGGGTTGCCCCTAACGGCAAACGCCCAAAACAACATCAGCCGTGCGCTGGCCCTGCCGGAAATTTCCAGGATGGAGTTTGCCGACGAAGTGCCGGCACCGATCGTATCTGACGACGGTAAACGGTTGTTGTTTCCGCCCAACCGCGTGGTTTCGCCCAGTGAAGCAAAAAGCACGGACCGCAATTTTTATGTGCCGACGGATGCCTTCAGGCTTGTTATACCGGCCCGGCTTTATTCTCCTGACCTGCAGCAAACGGTTTACAACTTCCGGGCTATTGTAACTGCCGAAGGCGGCAAACGCCGACGTTTTGATTGGATATCATTGGGCTTCGGTCCGGAAGGGGGCTCCGAGAAATTCCGTTTCGATGAGAAGGATTACGTGCTGGCCGTTATGAACGACGGTAAACTCGTTGTAACTGATGCGGTAAGCATCGACTATAATGCGACCGACAAATGGAGCGTTGCTACTGGTATCAGCGTAAAAAAAATGATCGGCCTTTCCCTGTTGGATCCAGTTAGCGGCATGCGCCGGCAGATCACTAAAGATGTTTTGATCGGCAAAGAAAATTTCAATGCGGGGGCAGCGGTAAGCGGCGACAGTAAAAAACTGCTTGTTTCAAGAAGCGTTAGCGGCCAAACCGACGCAGAAATACTGGTTTACGACCTAGAAAGTGGCAACAAGCAACGCTTTACATGGCCGATCTACCATTTCCAGAGAGGAATGGGTACAAAGATGGTATTGGTGGAACAAGCGGGAGAGTTCGGGAACCTCGACAAAAAAGCCGTGAAGGTAATGCAGCTATCGGACGGCGCAATGTTGATCAATCAACCGCTGTCGAATGAATACGGGATTGAACAATATTATCTAGCGCCAAACGATGACCTCCATCATTACGACCCCGAAAAGGCCACCATCTCCACCTTTAGGGAATCGGGCGGCGAATTCCTGATGACCGCACGTGTGGTGTTGGATACGGCGGGGCTGGGGCTGGCACGTACTAAATATCATTTCAAGGTCATGGAGAAATACATCGCCCTGTTCCCACGCTACGTGCCTGCCAATTACCCCAAACCTTACCCTGTCTTCGGTTATTTTTTTGACCGCAGCACCGGCAAACCCTTACTTGCAGTACGGCCATTGTTTAAACAGCCGGAAACTCCGCCTACTGCAGAACAAATAGCGGTAAGCAAGCGACTTAAATGTGAATACCTCAACAAAGTCGTGCCTTTTAAAACCGGTTCGCTTTTAAGAAATAAGCTCACAACCAACGGCTGCGAGCGGCCGGCATACATTTTTTCAGGGATTGATTGCGACAAGGGAACTTACCTCCTCACTAATTTAGGCGGTAGCGTGTACCCGCTGCCGGATATATTGGCAGGCGATTACGAAGTTTGCGTTGCCGGAAATTTTATGCCCTGCAAACAATGCGATGGTTCGGGCAGCACCTCTAAGACCGTCATCGTACCTGATGATAAATGGGAGCAGGTGAATTTCAACGTTTATGTAAGGGAAATAGGCAAGGTAAAGCAGGTAAACTACACGAACCCCTGTAAGATATGTAAGGGCAAAGGGTATGTGACAGTGCCTTAATACATGACATCATTAATGCGGCAGCGAGTTGTTCCTTGGCGGAGCTGTTCCTTTTCTAGCCCCCAATTGGCTTAAGTTTACCCGACTGGCTTAATTGTGGCGCAGGTGTTCCCTTCTACAATCATTAAATTAAAAACGAAATGTTGGTGGGGTCACCTGTGCCATTTTAGTTCTGCCAGTTTGCAACCGGCTTTGAAA
>JANMGS010000750.1:0-2513 GCA_031374745.1 Ferruginibacter sp.
GCACTTGGTTTGGTGCTTGTACTCATGGAAAGAAGAGTAGCGGCATGGATGCAAATTAGACTTGGCCCCAATCGGGTGGGTCCAAAAGGATTGCTTCAATCAATGGCCGACACTTTAAAATTATTGGTAAAAGAGGGACTAACACCAAACGGTGCGGATAAATTTTTATTCAATTTTGCTCCTTTTATTGCCATGATGGTAGCCATGTTGTTGATGGCGCCAATTGCTTTCGCCAAAGACTTTCAATTGTGGGATTTAAATATAGGTGTATTATATATTTCTGCTGTGTCTTCTATTATGGTCATTAGTATTTTAATGGCAGGCTGGGCTAGCAACAATAAATATTCATTAATGGGGGCCATGCGAAGCGGTGCACAAATTGTGAGCTATGAATTGTCTGCAGGGTTTTCTATTCTTACAATAGTAGTTTTTACTGGCAGCTTAAACCTTACTGATATTATTCATTCGCAAGCAAACGGCTGGTGGATTTTTAAAGGGCATATTCCAGCAATTATCTCTTTTGTAATTTTTATTATAGCAGTAACAGCAGAAACAAACAGGGCTCCATTCGATTTGGCAGAAGCAGAATCTGAATTAACAGCAGGCTTTCATACAGAATATTCGGGGATGAAATTTGCATTGTTCTTTTTGGCAGAATATATAAATGTGTTTATTGTATGTGCTATTGGTGCTACCTTGTTGTTAGGAGGATGGATGCCTTTTCATATTGGTAGCTGGCAATCGTTTAATCATGTAATGGATTATATACCTTCCAGTGTATGGTTTTTTGGAAAAACATTTTTTCTTATATTTTTAATCATGTGGTTTAGGTGGACTTTTCCAAGATTGAGAATAGACCAGTTGTTAAATTTAGAATGGAAATATTTATTGCCCATTAGTATGTTTAATTTATTATTGGCAACAGCAATGGCTATTTTGGGTTGGCATTTTTAGGACAGGGTAAAAAGTGGAACACGGATTACACGGATCAAACAGATGAAAACAGATAAGAAAAAAGCTGGTAGATTGAGAATAGATGAATCATTATACGGATTGAAAAGATAAACACAGATAAATAAATATGTTTATAGTTAAATACATAAAAGAAGTTTATAGTGGTATCAAATCTTTGTTGGTAGGTATGAGGCGTACCGGCTATTATTTTACGCACCACAAAGAAATCATTACACAAGAGTATCCGGACAATAGGCATACGATGGTTTTACCAGATCGTTTTAAGGGGGAAGTGGTAATGCCGCATGATGAGAAAAATGAACATCGATGTACAGGTTGTACCGCTTGCGAACTAGCTTGCCCAAATGGCACCATAAAAGTGGTTACAAAATTTGATATTACACCAGAAGGTAAAAAGAAAAAAGCGATTGATAAATTAGTGTATCATTTAGAATTGTGCACCATGTGTAATTTATGTATCATTGCTTGCCCTTCGGATGCAATTGTAATGGCACAAACGTTTGAACACAGTGTTTTTGATAGGAGTAAATTGACAAAAGTTTTAAATAACCCCGATTCTAAAATAATGGAAGGAATAGAATAAAAGCCCCCATTATGTATTCAAAATAGGAAGAGGAGGTGATTTATACAAAGATTAAAAAATTAGAGTGATAAAAAAAAATAACCATATTAAGATAACAAAAATCCCCCCTGTGGGGGGTGGGGGGGCTTTATGAACGGATCTACCATCATATTTTATTTGCTTGCTGCATTTACTTTACTAAGTGCAGTGCTTGCCGTATCTACCCGTCAAATATTTCGTGCAGCTATATTTTTACTATTTACTTTAATAGGAGTAGCAGGATTGTATTTTTGGATGCAATATGATTTTATAGCAGCAGTACAAATTGTGGTGTATGTTGGGGGCATAACGGTACTAATCATATTCTCCATTTTTCTTACCCAGCAAGCAGGAGATTTATTGCCCAAGCAAAAAATGGGTAGACAATTATTTGCCGCATTGGCAGCCTTTTGTGGCTTTGCATTGGTAATGCTGCAAGTGTACCAACATTCATTTATTGGTAATACAACCCAGGCTTTACAACCAACGGTTGCAAATATTGGAAATAAAATGCTAGGAGTAGATAATGATGGTTATGCACTTCCTTTTGAAGTAGTGAGTATACTATTATTAGCAGCATTGATAGGCTGTATTGTAATAGCCTTGCGTAGCAAACCAGAAGAGAATATTATTAAACAATAAAAAGCAGTTGGCAAAAAACAGTTGGCAAGTGGTAGTTTGCAAAAAGTAGTTGGTAATTTGTAATGATAAACTGGCAGTAAAAAACTTTGTTCACTTTGCAATCTTTGCTTCTTTGCGTGAAACACTTTGTTTGAAATAAAAAATTATGCTAGAACCAGGATTATATCATTTATTATTTATCAGTGCGGCTTTATTCTTCATTGGTATGTTTGGTTTCTTCACCAGACGAAATTTGGTTACCATGCTAATGAGCATAGAGCTTATTTTAAACAGTGTAAATATCAATTTTATTGCT
>JANMGS010000762.1:0-8515 GCA_031374745.1 Ferruginibacter sp.
AACAATGGGGTAAATTTCTTTTTCATTGTTGTTGTTTTATTGTTTGTAATAATGCGCTAAGTTTTTTTGTAAATTTTCTTTTGCTCTACTTACCAACGATTCAATTGCTTTTACACTCTGCTCCATAATTCCACTTACTTCTTCATAAGGCATGCCTTGTACTCTTATAAGTGTAAATGCCAATTGCTGTTTTTCTGGTAAGGCTTTTATGGCTTTAAACAACACCGCGGCCTTCTCTTTATTTTCTGCCAGTATTCCAGGATGTAAAAAATCTCCCTCATTGCTTTTCTTATCTTCTGGCATCCACCATGGCAACAACATATGAAGCTTTTGCTTTGTCTTTTTTCGCCTCAGTTTATCCAACGCTTTTCTTACAGCAATCCTATACATCCATGTTGCCAATGCAGCTTCCCCTTTAAACTTCCCTATCGATTCAAATACCTGTATAAATGTTTCTTGTGTTGCATCTTCTGCCTCTGCCTCATCTTGTAAAATATTGAGTACGGTACTATATACTCGATTGCGGTAGTTTTCTACCAACCATCGAAATGCAGACTCGTTTCCTAGCCTGAGTTCCAGTATCAGTTCTTGTTCATTCAAATGTAGACATAGGTTTGACGCATCAAGTTATTGATTCCTTCGGAAAAAAGATTAATAATAAAAAAGATTAATCGACAGTACTTTTTAATATACAAAAGGCGCAAAAAATAATCTTTGCGCCTTTGTATATTTCCTCCAATATTATTTTACAACAGTCCTTTCCTCACCAATTCTTCCGCTATTTGCACCGCATTTGTAGCTGCCCCTTTGCGCAAGTTATCGCTCACAATCCAGCAGTTAAGTGTATTGGGTTGGGTTTCATCTCTACGAATACGTCCTACAAAAGTATCGTCTTTATCGTGCGCTGTAAGTGGCATCGGGTACAAAAAAGTTTGATCATCGTTTTGTACAATAACACCAGGTGCTTTGCCCAGCATATCCTTCACCTCATGCAAATCAAAGTCATTTTCAAACTCAATATTCACGCTCTCGCTGTGCCCACCTACCGTTGGTATGCGTACGCAAGTAGCGGTTACTTTTATATTGTCATCGCCCATTATCTTTTTGGTTTCATTCACCATCTTTAGCTCTTCTTTTGTATAGCCATTTCCCATAAATGAATCTATATGCGGTATGGCATTCATATCTATTGGGTATTTATAGGCCATTTCGCCTAAAATACCTTTTCGTTCGTTCATTAATTGGGCTACGGCTTTTACACCGGTGCCCGTTACACTTTGGTAGGTGCTTACTACTACTCGCTTTATTTTATATTTATCATGCAGTGGTTTCAAAACTACCACCATTTGAATCGTAGAGCAATTGGGATTGGCAATTATTCTATCGGAAGCTACAAGTGTATCTCCATTTACTTCTGGCACTACCAATTTTTTAGATACATCCATACGCCATGCGCTAGAATTGTCTACCACTGTAATTCCTGCTTCCGCAAATTTTGGTGCCCACTCTAATGATGTTTCGCCCCCAGCCGAAAATATTGCCAATGCAGGTTTTGCATCAATAGCAGCTTGCATACCCACAATATTATACTGTTTACCATTAAATGTTATTTCTTTTCCTACGGATCTTTCGGACGCTACCGGAATCAATTCTGTAACCGGAAAATTTCTCTCGGCCAGTACCTGTAACATTTTTGTGCCTACCAATCCTGTAGCACCCACTACTGCAACTTTCATATTTTTATTGCTTTTTTTTTACAAAGAAAATAATAAAGAGGGAAAACGAGCAATAATTCTTGCATGTCTTTTACAGTTTCCAAATAAAAAATGTAAAAATGTTTCATCCATTAAACTTTTATAGGAATGGGTAGTCTTAGCAACCTAAATTCATTTTTGTACATGCTGTATAAAAAAATACCATGTACCGAAGGATTTAGTTTTTTAGGGCGTCAAACATGACAAAACAAATCTATCGGACAATATTTACAAAACCTAACTTTAAACCAAATGAAAAAAACCAGCATCATCGCCCTTGCTTTATTTATTGTAGCCAGTTTTCAGTATTGTTCCAAAAAGGATGCTGAGATAATTGTAGAACCAGTAACACCCGTTGCAGTTGTACCTCCAACATTGCCTGCAACAGCATTTTCATATATTGTAAGCTACCCGGCACATATTCAAACAGCCTTGCTGGCAAACGACAATACCCCTGCAGATAATCCTATAACAAACAATGGTGCTACTTTGGGCAGGGTGTTGTTTTACGATAAACAATTGAGCAAAAACAATACAATTAGTTGTGGTAGTTGTCATAAACAAGAATTTTCATTTGACGATAATATAGCACTCAGCAAAGGATTTGAAGGAGGGTTTACTTCTAGGAATTCAATGACGATCATAAATACCCGCTTTTACAAAAGTGGTAAAATGTTTTGGGATGAAAGGTCTGTTAGCCCAGAAAAACAAGCTTTACAGCCTATCCAAAATCATGTAGAAATGGGATTGACTCTGGCAGAATTGGAAACAAAAGTAAAAGCCTTGAGTTATTATCCAGCATTGTTTCAAAATGCTTTTGGCAGTACTACGATAGATTCTGTAAGGATTGCAAAAGCGCTTGCACAATTTGAACGCAGCATTGTTACCTATCAAGCTAAATACGATAGGGTAAAACAGGGGCTAGAAACTTTTACAACTGCCGAGGCACAAGGTGAAATATTGTTCAACACTGCCCCACCACCGCCTCCAGGAGGCGGAGCTCCATTATCATGTAACAGTTGCCATACCGCCCCTATGTTTGTAAACAGTACCGCTACCAATGCTACGCCATTTGGATTACAAGACCCTGCAGATCTTGGAATAAATAACCAAAACAGGTTTAAATCTGGCTCACTAAGGAATATTGGAAACCGTACAGCGCTTTTTCACAATGGTCGAATTGCCAATTTACAAGCCATGCTTAGCGCTGGTGCACCCGGGACTGGTACAGCACCAATACCTGCTCATTCAGTTGCGCCACAAGATGTACAAAATTTATTGGCATTTATGAATACGCTTACGGATAATACCATTTTAACGGAGGCAAAATTTTCTAATCCGTTCCCTTAAATACAAATACATTATAGCCATTATAAAAAAGGCCAAATGAAACAAGATTTCATTTGGCCTTTTTATTTTTATTGAATTAAGATTTAGCTCTTAGGTTTTAGTAAAATATACTTAAACGAATTATTGTATGCTGCGTCTATAAACGCCAACATATCTTGCCATTTATCTTTTGGCACACTGGCTTTTTTGTACAGTTTTTTTATCCTGATGCTAATAACGCCATTTTTTTCTTCGGCAGTAGAAGCATAAGTGCCGGTTTCATTTGTTACTTCTGTGGCCAATTCCTTTATTCCCTCTGCTGTGTAACCATCTGGTATTTTAAAATTAATCGTCCAAAAGTAAGATTTTGCATGGCCCACATTTATATCATACTTACGCACACGTTCTTCTTTTTTTATTTGCAATTGTGAGCCTACTAGCCCAATAACATTTACCAAATATTTTTTGCCTGCCTTGCGTACCATGCCACTCAGTTCAAAGTCTTCCGTAAAGATTAATTCAGGCTTCTTTAGCGAACGCCCATCGTTTACAATGGCGAAGTTTTTAAATTTTACAATATTGCCAAACTCACTTTGCAATTGATTCTTTACAAAAATTGGCTTCGATTCTTTAAAATTATCTTTTAACGCATTAATAGATTTGTAATACTCTTCTTCCTCTCTGCCTTTCATTTTTTCAGTGGGTGACTCGCCTCCATAATATTTATAATCATCCAACATATAGGTAGTGTATTTCAAAGCATCGCTTATATTTCTTGCCTTGCTTATACCTTTAAAAGTAGAAGTACGGGAAACCGTAAGCGTACTCATATCACTATTAAGGGAGCTGGTAAGTACATATTCAGTATTGTTATCGAGCGCAGTAGCATCTAGAAACGTAAATGGAGTAATTTGCTGCACGCCTTTTACAGGCTTCGCAATGATATAAGCTTCACTTCCCAATAAAGTTTCTACAGGTTCTCCGGGGTTTGAATAATCTGTGGCACTAAAATATAGTTTATTATTCACCCTTGTAGCATACCTTATTTCTTGGTCAAAAAGTACATCCTTAAGTTTTCCTGTGGTGTTGGAAATACTGATGATCAAATCAGATTTAATATCACGCTGAAACAACAAAGAACCAAAAATATAAGCAAACATTTTATCGCCCAAGTAAGAATCCCTGTTCACATTTATATTTCTTACTCTATAATATACTTTTTCTATGTACTCTTTTTCCGTCCAATCTTTGGCACCAAGCTTTTTTAAACCAGCCCAAAGTTCATTTATTAAATTTTGTACAGTGTAGCCATAGCTGCTATAAGCATAATCTCCCACTTGGTCATAATCCTCCCAAGCTTTTTTTGCCAGTTCTTCTTTTGTAAAACCCGTTTTTATTTCTCCTTTTTCACCAATCAATGCTCCTTTTGTATTTGCTTTATTGGCATATATCACCTGAAATTTTGTTACAGGATTTGTCAAAAAAGTATTTACGAAATTCACGTCTTTTTCTGTTCCTCTATCTGTATCTGTAAACACATAACGGTAAAATTCATTATCCGAAGTATTTTCTTTTTTAAATTCGGGCGCTCCATTTAATGCCATGGATTTAAAAAATGATTTTTCATCGGTTTCTATTCCTATCTGGTTAAAAAGAACCGGATATGCTTTGTTACACACTTCGTACTGCGGCGAAAATTCTATGTAACCCGAGCGGGCAACATCCATTTTGCTTTTGGTAATGGCTACATATTCTAAAATATCGCTTGGCTCTAAATCTGGAATGGCAACTTTAAAATACCTGCCTTGCCCACCACTTTCTTTGTCAAAAAAACTTTTGTAAAACTCAGGAATATCTGCCGTGGTTTCCACCGTTACCGCATCTGCCAGCGAAATGGTAGTTACAGTCCCATCGGGTTTTATCAGCTTTGCACTAAAGCCATCTTCCTTATCTCTGTATCTGAAATATACTTCTGTAAAAGTTTGAACGGAACTTTTATCGTTTACTTTTATTTTAAAATGTACATTTTCGAAAAACAATAGACTTCTTTCTCCTTTAGAAAAAAAGCCGGCCCTCGATCTTTTATCTATCGTTACATTTCTTTTGTAACCAAACACAACTGCCGATTCATCTTTGTATTTATCTGGAACTGTATTTGTAGCAAATGCAGGAATATTTTCGCTCCACAATGGTTTTGCATTGAGCTCTATATTATCGAGCATATCATCATCAATAACCGTTTGTGCACTGCTAGAAAAAGCTACAAAACATATTACCGATACAATGAAAAATGATTTTTTTATATTAAAATTCATACTGAATATTTTATTTATTGGTAATGCTTAAGAAATATTTATTGAACTCCTTTATAGATTCTACAAATTTTTTCCAAGCGGGAAGTTCCTTTTTTGCAATTACATTGTTTTTGATAGAAAGCGATTTTTTTAAAGTCATTTTATTGCCTACCAATGTGTAGGTACCTTTAAATTCGTATCCTTCGGCTTTTAGTTCTAAATCATCTGGCTTGTCTATAAATTTTTTATCGGCTGCAACAGAAAGCGTAATCTCGTCATCAAATTTCAACACATCATCAAAATCATAACCTTCTACCCTTTTTTCATCGGGTATAAACCTATCCAATGATTTTGGAAAAAAATCTACCCCTACATATTTGCTACCGCTGATATTGTTTACGGTATTGCTTAAATCTACATCGCCTTCAATCGTTACCACTAAATCCCTGTTATTGAGGTCACTTGTTTTTACATTGGCCGCTACCATATTATCGTTACCAAATTCTAAGTAATCATTCAAATATTCCTTTTTGCTGGTACTTGGTAATGTTTGGTATGATTGGTGAAAGTCGGTGCGCTGGTTGCCAGTGAGGGTCACTTTTGCCTTTCCTTTCAATCCTGTTTCTGTCAATATAAAATCGGCTTTGGTGGCTATCATATTATCAGCAGCACCCGTTTCAGGCACTTTTTTTATTTCAAATTTATCGCCATTGGCTATCATTACTTCTTTGCCTTGTATACGAAAAGCATTTTCGCCAAACGGTACATAATTTTCGGTGCCATCTAGGAAATATGTTTTGCCGCCAAAATTTAGTGAACAAATAGCATGATTGTTTACGCACAGGGCTGGCAGGCTTTGCGCATAAGGAAGACTTTTGGTACCTATCCATGTAAAGTGTGCGTCGTACCCTGCTAGCTTTAGCATTTCTGTAAGCAGGTTTGCCATGCCTTTACAATCGCCGTATTTTTTAGACAGAACATCTTGTGCTGTAGATGGTATGTAGCCCGAGTAACCATCTTCGTAAGCTATGTACCTGATATTATCTTGCACCCAATAATAAATGGCTTTTATTTTCTCTTGGTCGTTCGCCTTGCCTTGGGTAATTTTTGTAACAATGGGTTGCAATTTTGTTTTATCATTTGCTGCCATTAGGTACAACCTATTGTTCCAAGCATATACATCATCTACTTTATCAAACCCCTTTAAGGTTTCACCCTTGCTTTCAAAAGAGCGTATCTGCACTACAATATGTGGGTCTGTGTAAGCCCTACCTATGCGCCTGTACTCCGACTTGTATGCAGGAACATCTTTCATTACAAAAATATAATTGGTATAGCCGCCTTTTTTCTTTTCGGTAACTTCTATATTTTGCCCATTAAAATTAAGTTTTGTAAAATCTACGGTAAGCCACTCTGGCACTTTAAACTCATAAATTTGTTCTTTTACCGGGTAAGATTCATGAAAAAACAATCTGGTAAGGTATTTTCCATCCAAATAGGTTTTCTTCACTGTAATTCTGGCCATGGCCCCTTGCTGGTTAAAGCGTACCGGAAAATAACGTACCCGGCTATCATCAAAGAAAATACCATCATCTGTTACCGATCTATCAATACCGCCTTTATCATATGTTACATATTTTGTTCCATATTTATAAGCCTTCTTAAAATTATTGATCTCAATAAATTTATTGTAAAACTCTGGATAAGTGAGGTAGGAGAATTTCTTCAATGATAAAAATTCGAACTCCGAATTCTCCACTATTTCTACCACTTTATCGCCTAGGGCATTTTTACCTTTATCAAATGTAAAAAGATGGTAAGAAGATGTACACATAATATCATCATCCTTGTATTTTTTGGAAAGACTGTATGCATTGGTAGCATCATCGTCGTTTACTTGCGCAGCAGATTCATTTACTGCCAAACAGAGCAGTAATGCAATGGCAAATAATTTTTTTGTTCCAATGTAGATTGGAGCTTTCATAGGCGTTATTTTTGGGTAAAATAGTTTAAATAGTTGTTGGTGTTATTACAGTCAGTTATGTTTTATTGTTTATTGGTTGTTTTGGTAGATTGGGGGCGAAACAAATTTAAGGAGAAATTGGGATTTATGGGGGTTTCGTGGATAATTACGTGATTTCCATAGAATACAATGTAGAAATATCTTACCTATAGGTAAAGACATAAAACAAATACTCGTCTTTTACATAAAAAACGAAATATAATACCTTTATAACTGATATTTTATTAAAAATTCGTATTTTCATGATAAATAAGAAATATATTACCGATGAATAATGAAGAGATTGGCATTTTGATACAGCAAAGGCGGCTAAAACTTGCTCTTAAGCAAGAAGATATGTCTGAAATGGCAGGAGTAAGTACCAAAACCATTCAAAACATAGAGAATGGGAAAGCGAACCCTTCGCTAAAAACATTGCAAAAATTATCAGCAATATTGGGCTTAGAATTAATAATGCAAATAAAAAATACCATTAAATGAAAGGGCTCATCTATAACAATAATGTATTGGCTGGGTCTATAGAAAAAGACAGCAATGGCAATTATATTTTTTTGTATGATGATGCCTATTTTGCAAATACAAATCTTCCTTCCATTAGCCTCACATTGCCAAAAACAAAGCAAATGTATAGCTCCGAAAAACTATTTTCATTTTTTGCTGGGCTACTTTCAGAAGGTATAAATAAAGACATACAATGCCAATCATATAAACTAGATGAACAGGATGATTTTTCAAGATTGCTTTTAACAACAGGGGAAGATACCATTGGTGCCATAACCGTAAAACCAGAAAACGATGAATTGTTTAGGTTGTTATATTGAAGTAAAAGAAGGCTATTGCTTGGCTTGTAGAAAAAAAATATTTGGAAAGGCAAAAGTATCCTCCATATTGTTGTTTGATGCGCCAAAGGCAGACAATGCCCTGTACTTTCAAGAGCATACAAAAAGATTATCCATATCTGGCATGCAGTTAAAATATTCTTTGACGCTAGAAAAAAATACGCTGGTACTAAACGAAAAAAATGCACAATACATTTTAAAACCCATACCACCTGCCAAGCATTTAATGCAAATAGAAACTGCACCAGAAAACGAACACCTTACCATGCAAATAGC
>JANMGS010000773.1:0-2299 GCA_031374745.1 Ferruginibacter sp.
TATTAAAAAAACCAAGATCTACCGCTAGGTTAATACTACTTGTTGTTTCCCATGTTAAGTTGGGATTACCTAGCCTTGCAGGCGAAAAACCTATAGTTTGAAAATTATTTCCCCAAATTGAAAAATTAGGAGTAAGTGTTGATTGTGTTTCATAAGGAGAAATAGCTTGGTTTCCTACTAATCCCCAACTAGCCCTTAACTTAGATTCGCTAACAACTTTCTTTATTGGCTTGAACCATTTTTCTTGTTCCATTTTCCATGCTACGCTGGCTGCAGGGAAAAGGCCAAACTGTTTGCCATATGCAAATTTAGAAACACCATCGTAACGTGAGGATAGATTTACCACTACACTCTTTTTATACAAATAATTGAACTGCAAAATACTTCCTACCAACTGGCTTCCTGTATAGTTTGATGTAATTGACTGTGGAATAGCAGCACCTAGATTATTAAACCCAGTAATATTGTTATTAAAATTTCCAACAACGGCTCTCTGAGAAGTTTGAACAAATTTTTCAGCAGAAAAAACCAATGCAGTATTAATAGAATGTGTAGCGTTGAATTTTTTTCTATAATTAAAATTAACCTGATACAATACACTTCCGTTCTGTGAATTTCCAGCATTTGCTTCACCCCTGTAATTGGTAAATGGCAATGGTATGTTTATAGGAATATAAGTTTGGAGTAATGATTTAAATTGTATGTAGCTGAATTTGCCCTGCACACTGAATTTTTCGTTAAACTTATAATTTAATCCAGCAGTTGCTGATATTTGAGAAGAGTTATTGGCATTGCGAACGCCTCTTTCTGAAGTTAACAGCAATGGATTTAGTCTGCCTTGACTCGCCTCTACATCAGCCAGTGCAGCATTAATTTCTGCCTGCGAAAACCTTGCATTATGAAATATTGTACCGTATTTTGGATCATTAAATCTTGCATCACCAATACCATATCTATAATCCCAAATGTTATTAAAATCACCATCTGGATTCATTAATGGTGAAGTTGGCGACCAGTTTAAAGCTCTTGATGTTAATGTTTGTGTGGGTGTACCAAAACGATCAGTGGTTGTTACGCCCAAATTTACATTGAGCGTTAGCTTGGTTGTTATAGGCATTTCATAATTAATCCTGCCGCTATAACGCTTTAAATAGGTACCGGTAATAACACCTTGTTGATCGAAATATTGCCCCGACACAAAATATTTGGCACCACCAATGGCACCACCACTAATGCTTAGTGCCGCATCTCTTGTTACGGATGAACCTTCGAGTGCTTTTTGGTGATTGTAATTTTGTAAATTGGGTATTTCTCTTGCTAAAAAAGGTGTATCTGCAGTAGCTATGGCGATGCCCCTTAATTTTCTTAATGCCCATGCTTCGTTTGCGTATTCTGCAAACTCCGGCGCTTCTAAAACATCTACTCTTTTTTGTGGGCTATTTACCGATTGGTTATAATTAAAAACAATTTTTGGCTTTCCTACTTTTCCTCTTTTGGTTGTAATTACTACTACACCGTTGGCTCCTCTTGAGCCGTACAAAGAAGTGGCTGCTGCATCCTTTAATATTTCTATGTTTTCTATATCATTTGGGTTTATCATAGCTAGTGGATTAGCAGTAAGATTATTACCAAATAGGGTACTTATCTGACCACTACCATTCAAATTCATATCTGGCTGCTCAATGGGTACACCATCAATAACAAAAAGCGGATGTGTAGAACCGCTGATAGAACTCACACCTCTTACTTCAATATTTATACCACCACCAGGTTCCGAATTATTTTCCATTACATTTACCCCAGCAGCCCTCCCTGCCAAAATCTGTTGAAAATTAGAATAACCCCCTTTATCTGCATTTTTGGGAGATATGGTAGAAATTGCTGTAGAAACATCTGGCCTTTTTTGTTGCAGATAACCAACTACTATTACTTCATCACTTTCATTAATCTTAATCTCTAAAATTACACTAACAGGTTTATCATCCTTTATTACAATAGCAGCATCAGTATAACTAACAGAGGTTAAATTTAATGTTTGGCCGATATTTGCTTTAATAGTGAAATTACCTTTCCCGTCGGTTATAGCTTGCGTTTTTGTTTTTTTTACACTCACCGTTACACCTACAACAGGCTCTCCATTGGTATTTTTTACATTTCCACTTACCGTGTTATTTTGTGCTTGTACCTCAGCAGTACACAAAACAAAAGCAACAAAAGGCAATACATAAGCAGGTTTGAGAATTAAAGAGGCATTTCTCATCAGTAACTTGGAAATGCGTTTTATAAACAACCCAACATG
>JANMGS010000815.1:0-4082 GCA_031374745.1 Ferruginibacter sp.
AATATATAAATATGGCTAGAGCACAATCGAACTTTGATTGTACCACCACCACGCTTTGTTATTTGTTGTTTGTATCATTGCTTTGCAAATATTAGAAGAAAGATTGGAAAAACAAAACTTTTTAATTTTATTGTTTATAAAATTAAAAAGCCAGCATGCAAACATCAAAAGCTTTAAGAGGCTTTTAACGAAAAATCCTTATAATTACTACATCTTTGCTGAAACATTCTAATCAATTTGAAACAATTTCTATTTCTACTGTTTATCTTATCTTCTTTTGCTACAAAGGCGCAAAAGATTGATGCTATTTTTGTGAACTTATATACCGATAGTTTAAAAAAAGGTACACATAACTACATTAATATTGATGGGCAATTGAGCAATGGAAAATATTTACCACTAGATAGTACAAAAATTATTTTCTCTTGTGCTCAAGCAAAATTTGAAGGCAATTCTATCATAATACCATTCGATTTTTCGGCTGAAAAAGTAACGATAAAAACTACCTTAAAAACGAATCCTACCATTTTTAAAGAATTTGATGTGTACATTAAAAAAATGGTTGACCCTCCACTGAAATCTACCAATGAAGTGCTAGCGGAAATGAAGGCAAACAAGACAAAAAAGAAGAAATAGATTTTTTGTCTTTAATGAACGAATTAATACAAATAAAAAAACGCAACCAAACCAGTTGCGTTTTTTTATCAAAACTTTGCGCTCTTTGCTCTTTAAGAGCTTTGCGTGAAACCTATATTTATGCAAATTTCTTTGCATCTTCTAAAAACTTAGCCAAACCAATATCTGTTAATGGGTGTTTTAATAACCCTAAAATTGAATCGAGTGGACAAGTACACACATCTGCACCAGCTTCTGCACACTTGATAATATGCAATGGGTTGCGAATAGATGCAGCCAATATTTCTGATTGAAAACCTTGCACATCATATATGTGGCGAATTTGTTGTATCAAATCAATACCATCCATTCCCATATCGTCTATACGACCAATAAAAGGCGAAACGTATGTAGCACCTGCTTTTGCAGCCAGTATTGCTTGGCCAGCTGAGAATATCAGCGTACAATTTGTTTTTATTCCATTGTCGGTAAAATATTTTATTGCTTTTATACCATCTTTTATCATGGGTACTTTTACAATAATATTTTTGTGCAATGCTGCCAATACTTTTCCTTCTGCGACAATGCCATCAAAATCGGTAGCTATCACTTCTGCACTTATATCACCGTCTACCATTTCGCAAATGTCTACATAATGCTTCATCACCGCTACTGAACCTTGTATACCTTCTTTGGCCATTAGCGATGGGTTGGTAGTTACGCCATCTAAAATTCCAAGATCGTTTGCTTCTTTAATTTGTGCAAGATTTGCGGTGTCGATAAAAAATTTCATGAGAGAGGTTTATGATTTATGAATTAAGATTTAAGATTACTTTTAATTTGCGTTTCTTTTTGTTTTTTTTGAAGGGTCTTTCTGGCCGAGGCTAAAATACTCGACAACTCAATTGCTTCAGTTATTAGTAAAGATAACTTCTTTTCTGGTAATAGTTTTAGCTCCTTAATAACTTCTAACCAAAACAGTGTTTCATCCGCTTCTTCAAAAGCAATGCTAAGTTTAGAAATAAAGGCTTTTGTAGAAATCCCCTTGCAGGCGGCTCTATAATTGGCAGCTGCAGAAAAAGAAGAACGTAACAATTGTACTTCAATTATACCTGCAATTTTCTTCTTGGGTAAATGTTCTGTCATTGCAACAATTCTATATGCAAGACTTTTTAATCTTCCTTCTAATACTTTTGAGTCCATAAAAAATATTTATAGAACCAAAGTACAAATAAAAGGATAAATTGTAAATTTTTGAGGACTAAATAATCTTACATAATACATATTCCCTCTTAAATAAAAAATGGCAAGTTACTTACATCGCACCGCTCAACCATTTACCCTTGCTACCTTCCGGTCCTGGGGGAGTTCAACAGGAGCTGGTCGTATAAGACTTGCCGCTGCAAATATACGTACTGTAGTTTGATTATGGAAATGAAAATAATAAAATCGTCAAATACTTAATTAATTTAGAGAGATTCTTGTATAAAATTATTGCTGTTGTTGTTGTTGCTGTTGCACCATTTGCATATATCTCCTGTAAGAATTTCCATCCTCTTCATTATTTATGATTGCTTTGCTTACTGTTTGTGGTGTTAATATAGCAGCAATTTCTTTGGAAATTATACCATCCTCATGGCTTACAGAAACGCCTACTTCCAAGGCCTGTTTTGCAGTACCTTTATAGGTGCCTTTTACTGGGGAGCAATCGCTAAACTTACGCCCAATGGCCAACCGTACATGCAAATCGTTTACAATACAATTATTAGTAGGATCCAAACCCAGCCATCCATAAAAAGGTATGTAAGCTTCTACCCATGCATGTGTGGCACCTTCACCGCGTAGGTTGTTATCGTGTGGGCACACATAGCCACTCACATAGCGGGCAGGAATACCGAGCAATCGGAGCATGACCAATAAAATATGTGCAAAATCTTGGCATACGCCCGCTTTTAAATCCCAGATTTCATCAAGCGTAGTTTCTACATTGGTAATACCTTTTATATATTTAAAATGGGTATATACATATTCTGTTAATTGCAAAACTGCTGTAAAAACGGATACCGTTTTGTAAAATCCCTCATCGGCAATTTTCTTTACTTCTGGTAGGTCTTTAAAAGTTTCTTGTTTCAAAAAATCCAAGAAGGCTACCATTGAAGCTATTTCTTGTAAATGCGCCCACTGGTCTTCTGTAGAACGCTCGTCAGAAGGAAAAATTCTGGGCTTTGTAACAACAGCAATGGTAGAATCGATTCTAAGCTCGTTGTGTGAAGATGCATTCATGAATGTGCCAATTTCATTTTGATAATAATCCTTGTATACTTCCACCCTTGGCTCGCCTGTAATGGTTATTTTTTGGCTTTGCACTTCTTGATACTCGTCTATAAGCGGGTAAAGCATTATTTGGTTGGCACTATCCCTTACAGGCTCTGGGTAAGTATATTTTGTAACATGATGTATGATAAACCGAGGCATAAAATTCTTTTAGTTTAATAATTACTTTTTCTAACTAAGCGACAAGTAATGTTTGTTTAGTTTATTTCCTACAACCAATAGATTGGCTTTTACTTCTGCCAAAAAATGATGCAACCCTTCGTCTATAACACTATCGGGTGATGAAAACTTTACTTTGCTCCTAACTTTTCCGATATTAAAATCTACTTCATTGAAACCGATAATGTTTTTATCGTTTTTAAGCTGTTCGAAATATCCCTGCAAATGATCGATGGAATAAATAACGGAGCGTGGAAATTTTTCGTTTAATAATATTTGTTCCATTACATTTTTTGCCTCGAAACCGCTTCTATATGTCTTTAAATACAATTCAAATCCAGAAATAGACATGAGCAAATATTTCCAATAAGTAGTGTCACTTGTTTTATCTAGCTGGTAATCTAGATCACTGAATTTTACATCCAATATATCTACAGATTGTATGGCTCTTTCTAAAAATTTGCCCACATTAATAAATGAATTTCCTTCTCCTCTTGCCATGGTTACATCGGTGGTTCCATAATACAAAAGTCCTTTTTTTATAAGCGTATCTAAGACGGTTACAGGATCCTCCTTTTGTAGTAAATTTTCCAAATCATCTTGTCGTATTGCATGATAGAAATCGTTGAGGCATTGCCACATTTCAATCGTTATGTGGTCTTGTACACTTCTTCCATTCTCCCGTGCCTGTGTTACAATATTAAAAACAGAATTGGGATTTTCTTTATCTGTGACCATAAAAAGCAATACAGCCCTTGTATCTTTTGCCAGTAACAGTGCTTCTTCTTCTTTCAAAAAAGTAAATATTTTTAAAACGGGCATCCAAGAAAATTCCTGCATATCATCTTGAGAAGATGCATAATTTATTTTAAGCATTCTCAAAATCCCATCTGCCCTTTCCATGTAGCGGCTCATCCAATACAAACTATCAGCAACTCTACTTAACATCTTTACTAAAAATTTATTCGGGTAAG
>JANMGS010000863.1:0-10881 GCA_031374745.1 Ferruginibacter sp.
ACTTGGTATTGAGAAAAATTCATCCTTCGCTATTTAATGAACTGCAATATAAAAAGTAATTGACAAAGAATTGGTTCAAAAATGATATTTAAACTAACATTTTTTACAATAATGTTAGTAAAACCAAGAAAAATTTTGTTAGATTTGCCTAACAATTAACTTCAAGTACCCGAAAATTTACTTATAAACCATGATAAATCATAGTATTGACAAATCGTTGAGTGAAGTACACAATAGTATTGATACTACATTACCAAAGAACAAATGGCGTAAAATATTTTCCTTTCTTGGACCAGCCTACCTAGTAAGTGTGGGTTATATGGATCCAGGAAATTGGGCTACAGACTTAGCTGGAGGAAGTAGGTATGGATATGCGCTCATTTGGGTGTTGCTGATGAGCAATTTAATGGCATTGTTGTTACAAGGCTTATCGGCCAGATTGGGCATTGTAAGAGGAAGAGACTTGGCGCAAGCAAATAGAGAAACATACCCAAGAGGCGTCAATTTCATTTTATATTTACTAGCAGAAATAGCTATTGCGGCTTGCGACTTAGCAGAAGTATTGGGAATGGCATTGGGCTTGCAACTATTAACAGGGTTACCATTGGCCTGGGGAGTGGGCTTTACCGTTTTGGATTCCTTCTTGCTACTCTATCTTCAAAAATTAGGCATGCGCAAAATGGAAGCATTTATTCTTGCCCTTGTTGCCATCATTTTTATAGCATTTTTTATTCAAATATTCTTAGCCAAGCCTGCAATAGGTGAGGTTGTTAAAGGCTTTATTCCTTCTTTTCCTGATAGCGACGCCTTGTATATTGCTATTGGTATTATAGGTGCTACTGTAATGCCGCACAATTTGTACTTACATTCTGCGCTCGTACAATCACGTAAAATAGACCGAACAGATTTTGGAATAAGGCAAGCCATTAAATTCAACAGAGTAGACACCACCATTGCACTTAATCTAGCATTTTTGGTAAATGCTGGTATCCTTATACTAGCAGGTACCGTTTTTTTTAACTCCGGTAACTCACATGTAGCAGAAATAAAAGAAGCCCATAAATTGCTTCCCAACTTTCTTGGAAACTTTGCGCCTATTTTATTTGCCATTGCATTAATAGCGGCCGGGCAAAGCAGTACAGTAACAGGTACGCTAGCTGGTCAAATAATAATGGAGGGATATCTGAGCTTACGCATAAACCCGATGTTAAGAAGGCTTATTACCAGGCTAGTGGCTATTGTACCTGCCCTTATTGTGATACTTATTTATGGTGAAAGCAAAATAGACACTTTGTTGGTAATGAGCCAAGTCGTATTAAGTTTACAATTAGGGTTTGCCATTATTCCACTTATCTATTTTGTAAGTGATAAAAAAACCATGGGAAAATTTGCCATAAAGCCATTGGTACAAATTGCAGCAATAGCGGTAGCCGCAGTGCTTGTTTATTTAAATATCAAAATGCTGATAAACGAAGTACTTCCATTTTTTGAGGCAGAAGCTTTATGGCCAAAAATATTTATTGTTTTAGCGGGTGTTTTCTTTGGCGGAATACTTGTATACATTTCTATATTTCCTTTCATACAAAAGAAAAAAATGGATGGTTCTATAAAAATGCATACAGCAGAAGCATTACTACCAGAACTTAACATACCAATATACAAAAACATTGCAGTGGCATTGGATTTTAGTGCAGATGATTACAAAATAATATCATATGCATTGGGACAAGGAAATAAAGGTGCCAATTATATACTTATACATGTGGTAGAAAGTGTATCTGCAAAACTGCATGGAGCAGATAGTGATGATCATGAAACTAAAAATGATAAAGCACAACTACAATCTTATGCCAATCAACTCTTAGAAAAAGGATTAAATGCAATACCTGTTCTGGGCTTTAAAAATAGGGTAAATGAGATTGTGAGAATTGCAACTGAAAACAAGGCAGATATGCTGGTAATGGGTGCGCATGGGCACAAAGGGGTAAAGGATATCCTATATGGTGAAACAGTAAATGCAGTGAGGCATGAACTAAAAATACCTGTTCTAATCATTAATTTATAAATGATCTTGCTGAATTTGACATTGGTCTGTAACCTATTAAACTATATAAAAATAGCTTTACAGTAAATCAAAATATTTTTTAATTATTTGTAATAGTATTACTATCTTTACTTCATTCTTTCACTTTATAAAAAGGAAACAATGAAAAAGTTAATACACAAAACTATCCTGGTAATGTGTTTAGGACTGCTTCCTACCATTATGATAGCACAAGCAAACCAACAGCATACAACATCCATCAATTTTGGGCCGGAAATATTTGCACCAGAAAACTTTTGGGATACCCATAAAGTAGGTGGAGGCCTTAGTGTAAAGGCTGAATATACTTTCGGCAAACATGCAAGTGCTACTTTCAATACAGGGCTTACATACTTTGCTGGCAAAAGGCAATTTGAAGATTTTACATCACCAATACCAAAAAACTACACGCCTATAGTTGCAATACCATTAAAAGCAGGAGGAAGGTATTATATCGGTAATTTTTATCTTTTGGGCGAAACTGGTGTAATTGTAATGACAAATTATAGCAATACAACCAAAGCAGTTTTTAGTGCTGGGCTGGGCGACAAAATAAAAATTGGCAGAAAATTTCTAGATATATCTGGTAGGCAAGAAATATGGTTGGGCAAAAACAATGAACAATACAATATGGCAGTTTTGAGAGTTGCCTATGAAATTGTATGGTAATTTTTGCTGGCTTCACAATTTTTTACAACTAATAAATGATTTTTCCGACTAAATCATTTGTTGAACCATTCAACAACTTATCATCAAAAAAAGCATTCCATTTTGCTTGCTTATCTTTTAATTGTCCATTCATCGTTTCCCCGTCGTACTCATTTTGAATTTGATTCATATAGTTACAACATTCCTTGTAAAGCCTTGCCAACAAGGCATCGGCATTAGCAAATGAAAGCCTCGAGGCTTTTACTTTATCGAAAAACAATTTTGCAGCTAAATAACTCGCATCAAAATGATGTTGCTCGTGCGTTAAAATATAATCTGATTTTTTGGCTGGCTTCACCCACGAATTTATTTTACTGAAATAACAATAAATAAACACTTCTATATTTCCTTTATCATTAGTGGAATTCATAGATGCCCTATAACCAAAGCCAGAAGAAGTGATAGCTGCCACAGGACCAGCGGGGCCCGGCGCAGCCTTAAAATCTGACCAGCCAAGCTTTTTGGTGGCATTGTAATAAATAACATCCTTTGGATTCATAGTTGTTTTTTCTGTCCAAATAATATTGGTTGTTATTTGTGCATTAGTCGCAACCGGACGAAGGCTATTCAGTAAAAGAAAAAATACTGCGTATTTCATAAAATAATTATAATTCAAAAGAAAGAATAATAATGCATATAGAAAGCCAAAGCATTTGCAATTAGTAAACCATTAACAAAGGAGTCTGATAAAACATTAAACTGGGCAACAAAAACGGACAAGTTCAACACCGTATTAAGAAGTGAGCAACATAAATAAAAAAGATGAAAAAAATAATTTCAGGAGTACTTATGGCAGCTATTGTATTATTTTCGTGTAACCAAATGGCACAAGAAACCAAATACAAAACAGAAAAAGAAGTTATGGTTGATAAAACCTAGGGCATTAAAAAAGGAAAAGATGGTAAACAAAAAATAATAGTTCAAAAATTAGCACTTCCCTTTGCAGCAGCAACTAAATAAATGATACAGAGGTCGAATATTAATTCGACCTCTTACATAAAAAAACTATCTATGAGTAATCGTATAATATTTTCAACCATTTTATGCTTTGCTAGCATCACTTCGTTTTCACAAAATACACGGCTAACTGATAAAAATAGTATTGGCTGGTTTAATAATTTCACTACTTTAAAATTTTCAAATAAGTTTAGCGGTCATTTAGAATACCAATGGCGAAGAGATAATTTTGTAAAAGATTGGCAACAAAGTTTACTTAGAGTTGGTGTAAATTATCAGGCAAATGAAAAACTTACGCTCAGGCTGGGATATGCATGGATAGAGACATTTCCTTATGGAGATATTCCACTACAAGCTGCTGGCAAAAGATTTCCTGAACATAGAACATACCAAATGGCCACGATTACAGATAACATAAAATTGATGGATGTGAGCCATCGCTTTATGATAGAACAAAGATGGGTTGGCAGATATACCAATCCTTTACTTGATAAGCCGGACGACTTTATATTTCTAAACAGAATTAGATACATGTATAGAATGCAAAGAGCCTTAGGTAAAAAAAAGATAGCAGATAAAACGGCTTATTTGGCGTTATACGATGAAATTTTAATAGGATTTGGAAAAAATGTGAATGAAAATATTTTTGACCAAAACCGCTTAGCTGTTTTACTAGGTTATCGCTTCAATAAAAAATACAGAGTAGAAGCTGGGTTTTTTCAGCAAATCGTTCAACTTGGCAGAGAGGTAAACAACAGAAACGTTTTCCAATATAACAATGGAATAATATTAAACAGTTATTTTAATTTTGATTTGTCAAAGAAAAAAACTTCCAAATAACCACGAGCAACATTTCTAAAAAAATTATTGATTTTAATGAAGAAACCTTTCAAGGATATTAGGACGTATTTACCAATTGCATTACTACTGTTGTGCAAAACTTCTGAGGCACAAAAAATTGAGTTGGGGAGTTGGAACATTATTAACATAAAATACAATGTAGATAAAAAATGGAGCTTTTTTGGTGAAGCGCAAATAAGATCACTAAAATTTTATGATGATTTTCATTACTACGAGTATAAAGCCGGTATAAATTTTAAAGCACATAAAAACCTAACATTAACTTTTGCAGCAGGTAATTATGATACCTATAAAGAAGGGGGAAATTTTAAGACCCCAAAAAATAACGATGAATTTAGATTATGGCCGCAAATAACTATGAGAAACTCTATTGGAAGTTTTATTATAGAACAAAGGTATAGAGCAGAATTTAGATTTACGAGCAATGGATATAAAAACAGGTACAGGTATAGACTTGGTATTTCACAACCATTGGGTAGATTAAAACCTGCAGGTTATAAACCTTATCTGATAGGTATAAGTAATGAACTTTTCCTTACCAATAAAGCAGCTTATTTTGAAAGAAACAGGATATTGTTTTCATTGGGCTATAAATTATCTACAAATACATCTGTGCAATTAGGGTATCTACACCAATTTGATTATAAAATAAATGATGAAACAGGTAGAGATTTTTTACAAATTGGACTATACGTTGAATTATTTAAAAAATTAAACAAGCAAACTAACTTATAAACTAAATGATTATGCAAAATGATTGCAGTATTATTTATTGTGTTATTAATTGTAATGCGGTAGACAATCAAAACTAAAATAGCTACCTCCATCTATAAATAAAATCCACTTCTTTTCCACATTTTCTATCATTAATACCTTCAATTGTAGGTTATTGTGTTTAAGTATTGCCCAATAGTTAAACGCTACGTGTTTTTACTATTGGGCAATCAACATATAAATAATATATTGCAATAACATTTTTTTAACATAAAACAACTACATGAAAAAGTTTTTATTTTTAACGCTCGTTTCAGTTTTGTCCACTTTAATGGGTTTTTCGCAGTCAGACAAATTTTGGTCTTTGCACAATGAAAGCAGCGGCAAAATTATTACTGATAAAGCAGTTGCAAGGCTATCTTTTCCAAAAGAGTTTAAATTGTTTGATGTAAACATTGAACCTTTGAGACAGCAATTATTTTCAGTAGTTGATAACCGTACTTCTAATCATTCTACCATTATTACACTACCAAATGCCGATGGGCAGTTGGAGGAGTTTGAAGTTTTTGAAGCATCTAATTTTGAGCCTGCCTTGCAAGCTAGGTTTCCTCAAATAAGGGCTTATTCGGGTAAAGGAATTACCGACTTAACAGCTACATTAAAATTGAGTATTTCGCCACAAGGAATACAAACGATGGTTTTTAGAACAGAGAAAGCAAATGAATTTATCGAAAGCTATTCTAAAAACCATACCGTTTATGCGGTTTTTAAATCTCAAAGAGTAACTGGCCAATTACCTTGGAGGTGCTCTACACCAGATGCTGATTTGGCTATTGGATTAAACACACAAGTTAGCAATGCAGGTTATACTGCAAGATCAGGAGGCGATTTAAAAACCATGCGCCTAGCACAATCTTGTAATGCTGAATATTCAAACTACTTTGGTGCAACAAGTGCGGCACAAGTATCGTTGGTATTAGCTGCATTCAATAATACGCTTACACGTTGTAACGGTGTGTATGAAAAAGATTTGGCATTACACCTTAATTTGGTTGCAAATTCTACATCCGTTATTTATTACAACCCCGCAACAGATCCTTATTCGACCACATTGAGTCAATGGAATGCACAATTGCAATCTACCCTTACTTCTGTAATTGGTGAGGCAAACTATGATATTGGCCATATGTTTGGTGCATCTGGTGGCGGAGGTAATGCTGGCTGTATTGGATGTGTTTGTACCAATGGATCCAAAGGGAGTGGCATTACTTCTCCTAACGATGGAATTCCGCAAGGAGATAATTTTGATATTGATTACGTGGCCCACGAAGTAGGACATCAATTAGGCGGCAATCATACTTTTTCCATGTCGTTGGAAGGTACTGGAGTAAACAAAGAAGTAGGTTCAGGTATTACCATCATGGGGTATGCAGGTATTACGGCACAGGATGTAGCACCACATTCAATCGCTTATTTTCATCAGGCTTCTATTGCACAAATACAAGCAAACCTAGCCACCAAGACCTGCCCTCTCACTACAGCATTATCTAACGCTACCCCAGTAGTAGCTGCAGTAAGCAACCGCACCATTCCTATTAGCACTCCTTTTGAACTTACAGGTTCTGCCACTGATGCCAATGCTGGAGATGTATTGACATACAGTTGGGAACAAAATGATAATTCAACCGTGTCTGGTACAAGCAGCGTAGCAAGTGCTACAAAAGCAACTGGTCCAAACTGGATTTCATTTTCTCCTACCCTTTCTTCTACAAGATATTTCCCTAAGCTATCCACCATTCTTGCTGGTGCGCTTATAAGTGGTCCTCTGCCAGGTGGAGATGCAGGTGCAAATACTGAAGCACTGAGTTCTGTTTCTAGAACATTGAACTTTAGATTAACCGTAAGAGACAATGCGCCTTACAGCTCTACAGCTCCTGTTAGTGTTGGACAAACCCAATTTACGGACGTGGTTGTAACTGTTAGCAACACTTCTGGTCCATTTGCTGTTACTGCACCTAACACAGCAGTAACATGGGCTGGTGGTTCTACTCAATCTATTACGTGGAGTGTAAATAATACAACTGCTGCGCCTGTAAGTTGCGCCAATGTAAAAATATCTTTAAGTACAGATGGTGGATTGACTTTCCCTACTGTATTGGTTGCGAGTACGCCAAATGATGGTACTGAAGCATTGGTAATTCCTACGATTCCTACTACAACTGCTAGGATAAAAGTAGAAGCAGTAGGAAATATTTTCTTTGATATAAGTAATACAAACTTTACTATTGGTGGTGCTATTCCTTGTGGAGATGCAACTGGTTTAACTTCATCAGCCATTGGAAATAATACAGCTACCATTAGCTGGACAGCGGTTGCAAATGCAGTAAGCTATGCGGTAGATTATAAATTGAGTTCTTCCTCTACATGGACAAGTTTTGCAACAGCTCAAACAACTACAACTGCTAATTTAACTGGACTTACACAAAGTTCGTTGTACGATTGGAGAGTACAAGCAACTTGTACTGCTGGTACAGGAAACTTTGTAACAGCACAGTTTACAACAACTACTCCTTTTGTGTGTAATGCGCCCACTGGTTTAGCAGCATCGGCAATTACAACATCTAGCGCTACAGTAAGCTGGGTAGCTGTAAGTGGTGCAGCTAATTATGCAGTAGATTATAAATTAAATTCCTCTTCTGTATGGATTAGTGCTGCTACGGCAACTACTGCTACATCTGTTGCCATTAGTGGTTTAGCTGCAAGTTCCTTGTACGACTATAGAGTAAGTACAAATTGTGGTGTAAATGGAACAAGCGGATTTGCTGCTGCGCAGTTTACAACTGCTGCTGCTGTTACTTGCCCAGGCCCATTAGATGTAAGTACAAATGGCACAGCTACAGGTGCAGCAACCATTCCTTTTAACACCGATGTTAAAGGCTTGATAAACACAACTACTGATAATGACTATTACAAATTTGTAGTAACAACAGGTGGAACTGCAACCATTACTTTATCTACATTACCGGGTGACTATGATATTCGCTTGTATAGCAGTAATGGTACAACACAATTGGCTATATCACAAAATGGTGGCACAACCAGTGAAACGATTTCACGTACATACACAGCAGGTACATATTACATAAGAGTATATGGTTATCAAGGTGCAAATAGTACAACAACCTGTTATAATTTAAGGGTGCAATTGGGTACAGCTTCAAAAGTTGAAAATGATACAGAGATTGCTTGCAGCAAAGCAATTTTAAAAGTATTTCCTAGCCCCGCAACCGATATTTTAAACGTAAGTGTTTTAGGAGAATTATATGGTAAAGGAGCTTTCATTAAAATTGTAAATGAAAATGGAACTGTTGTAAAGCAACAACAAATAAACAAAAGCATACAACAAGTTGATATTTCTAGATTAGCCAAGGGAGTTTATATTATTCAAGTAGAAAACGGAGGTAAAATACTTTCATCTAAATTTGTAAAAATGTAATCTTTTCTAAAATAGAAAAAGTAAAAATGGGCTGATTTTTCAGCCCATTTTTTATTAAATCAATCCTAATTTTTCAATCTTGTTTAAAAAGTTTACATCTTTCAACTCTTCTTCTATCTGATCAAAATCTTGTTTAAACACACTTACTGTTATCTGTCCATTTTTTAGCAAATGCAATTCGTCGCAGGTTTCTTTTAAGGTTGAAAAAATATGCGATGAAATGATTACAATCTTATTCAACGCTTTTAATCGATGTATCAATTCTTTTATTAATAAATTGCTTTGAATATCTACTCCATTAAAAGGCTCGTCTAATACAAACACATTGTTTTGTTGCAATAAAATACCCGTAAGCGCAAGCTTCTTCTTCATACCAGTTGAATATGTTTCTGCGAATTTACTGAGCGGCAGATCAAAAATATTTTTCTCTTCTATATCTTTCAATACTATTTTTCGGGCATAGCAAAGTAATTGCAAATATTCGCCACCGGTAATTTTCGGAAAGAAAAATAAATCCGTAGGAAGAAAGCCCATTACATTCTTCAATATTCCTTCATCGTATTTTATTTGCCCATCATAATTTTCAATACCTGCTATGCATTTAAATAAGCTGGTTTTTCCTGCACCATTTTCTCCTACGATACCATACACACTGCCCTTACAAAATTGTAGATTTATATCAGTAAGTATCACAGTATTACCATAAGACTTGCATAAATGCTCTATTTGAATCATGCTAAAATAGTTTTTAAACGCTTATTGGATTGTATATAAAAAACGATAGCAAATCCAATTATTAAAGGAGGAAACCATGCAGAAAAAACCAATGCCATCAGTTTTGTTGGAGATATAGAAAATGGAAATTGTGCATACTTACTCAACAAACTTGTAATTACTAAAATAATACCAGCCAATTCTATCAGCAAAATAATAAGTTTGTGCTCTTGAAAAAAGAAAATCAGACAAAGCACGATTGGTAATGTCAATAGCAAAGTATGAAGAACGGCTGTTTTAATCTTACCCAATATAAATTGTTTTGGGCTGCAGGAAAATATCCATACATAAAAAATATCTTCTGGATTAACGTAAAATCCAATAAAGGTAAAAAACAACATAATGAATGAAAATACTGCTAGCCCAAAATTATCATATTGTATAGCCATGAATATTAGATAATATAAAGCCATTATAACTATAATAGATTTCCTAAACCCTACCAAAAACTCGAAAGGGGTTTTAAAAAAAGGGGTTGGTATTACAAAGTTGAAATTACTGTTGAAACTAAGTAATGCCATAATACATGTAACAACAAACAATAGTGCTGCAAGAATAAATTCAGCTTTAAAAAACAAGAAAATTATAAAAGGTAAAACAAGTAATGCGTTTTCCAATATCCTCATCAATCTAAACTCCTGTACTTTAAAAATAATATTTAGAAAGGTATTTTTATCTTTTGTACCAAGCATACTTACTACAATTATGGCTATACCAGCAAACATGTAGGATGGATAGGGAGCTTTAGCAAAAATGTAAAGCGAAAAAACAACAAATCCAGCTAAAATGCCCATACCTGCTAGTACTGGATTTACTCCAAAATCTATTAATTGCCTGGCCAATAATTTTATTCGCAGTAAAAAGTAATATTTCATTATTAAAATTGGAAACTGTTAGACACAAAAACCTGTGCCTCCAAAGGCGATGCCCCAGGAATCATTTGAATATGTAGATGCCTTTAATTAACAAGAATAATGTTAGCGCTCATTCATTCCTTTAACGAAATCACTGACCAAATAGCTCAATAATTTTCCGGTAGTTTCATCTTTGCGCCCATCGGTAAGTTGAGAAGCAGCTTCGCAAATATGTAAGTATACCGCTTTGGAATGACGAGCAGCGTAGGTCATATATTGCCTAGCAAGTAACACACTTATGCCTGCTGGGCTGTGAGCACTGCTTAGTGCATTTCTCACGCAATCAATATCTAGCTCAATGCCAGTATAATTATCCGATGTAAAATCTACCGCCTGCCCTACTGCCTGAATAAAACTCTTTCTTTCCCTTAAAA